>NZ_VRUZ01000118.1:0-11059 GCF_008039485.1 Methylobacterium sp. WL69
CGCCAGGGCGGCGGCTCCGGCCCGTCGGCCCGGGGAAACGGCGAGGAGGCCGGCGGCGAGGGCGGAGAGCGCGAGGATCGCCGGCAGGACCGGGCCGAGGGCGGACCCGCCGCTCACCGGCACGCCGGGCACGAGGCGGTTGGCGGCCAGGGTCAGCACGGGCCCGTGGATCAGGGCCGCGGCGAGGGCCGCCAGCCAGGCGAGGGCCGTCAACCAGGCGAAACTCACGGCCGCCGTCGGGCCTCGCCCTCCCGTATCGGTCCGCATGCCTTCGCCCTCCGCCGCCGGGGCCGTCACAGGAGCCCGCGCTCGGTCAGGTAGGCGCGGGCGACGGTCCCGGCCACGGCGCCCTCCACGGTGATGCGGGCGTTGAGGGCTCGCAGGGTCGCGGCGTCGAGGCCGGCGAAGATGCGGGCCAGCGCCGGCCGGATCTCGGGATGGCGCGTCAGAACCTCGGCCCGAATCACCGGCGCGACCTCGTAGACGATCTGCGCGCCCTTCGGGTCGGCCATCACCACGAGGTCGAGGGCGTCGAGGGCCCCGTCGGTGCCGTAGACCATGCCGGCGTTGACGCCGCTGATGCCCTGCGCCGCCGCCCGCGCCGTCACCGCCGTGTCGCCGCCCGGCAGGCTGATGATCCGGTCGAGGGGCAGCCGGAAGCCGTAGGCCGCCTCGAAGGACGGCAGGGCGGCGGGGCTCTCGACGAACTCCGTCGAGGCGGCGAGGCGGATCAGCCCCCGCCCGACGGCCCCGGCGAAATCCGCCATGGTGGCGAGGTGTTCGCGGCGCGCCAGGGCGCCGTTGACGGCGATGAGCCAGGTGTTGTTGGCCGGCGCCCGATCGAGCCAGACCAGGCCGCGCACCGCGTCCGCGCGCGCGATGGCGTGGAACGCGCCGTCCGATGTCTTCCAGGTCGGGTCCGTGACCGTATCGGTGAAGAAGGCGCCGTTGCCGGTGTATTCGGGGTAGAGATCGACGGCGCCCGACAGGAGCGCGTCGCGCACGATGAGGGTCGGCCCGAGGCCGAGCTTGCGCACCACCCCGAGCCCCAGGGCCTCCAGGGCCAGAGCGATCATCGCCCCCGTCAGGGCGCCCTCCGTATCGCTCTTCGAGGCGACCACCAGGGGCACGGCCGCCGAGGCCGGCCGGGGACCGGCGAGGCAGGATGCGGCGAGGCCGCCGAGGATGCCGCGCCGGGTTCGGGACGGGATTCGCACTGCGGGTCGCCCTGCGGATTCGCGCATCAGTTTTCCCACGGGCCGCGACGCGTGCGCTTGCGGACCGCCGCCCGCGGCACGGGAGACGCAAATGTATCACTTCGTAACATCAACGCCCCGTCGGTGGCATCCGGAGGCAGCGAAGCGCTTGACACGCTCGACGGAACGGGCGACGGCTCGCTCAGTCCCGGAACGGTTCCAGCCGTTCCGATATCTCGGCAAGGTTGTCGTGCGCACGGCCAAGGGTGGTCTCCACCTGCACCGAGGTCGATCTCAAGACTCGCCTTTGTAAACGGCGTTCCCGAACCCGGAACGGATCGAAGGGAAGAAGCCCCGGCGTGAGTGCTCAAGTGAACGAAGACCTTCTGAATGGGGCTCGCGTGCTTGTCGTCGAGGACGAGGCGGCGATCTCGATGCTTCTCGAAGACATGCTGCTCGATTTCGGTTGCACGGTGGTCGGGCCCGCAGCCCGCCTCTCGACTGCCCTCGAGATGGCGCAGGCCGAGAATTTCGAGGTGGCCATCCTCGACGTCAACGTCGCGGGCGAGCCGATCTATCCGGTGGCCGAGGCCATCGTGAAGCGCAACCTGCCCATCGTGTTCTCCACGGGGTACGGCGGCGCCGGCATCCGCGAGCCGTTCCGCGATCGCCCGGTGGTGCAGAAGCCGTTCAGCCAGGCCGATCTCAAGCGCACGCTGCTGGCCGCCGTCGCCGCCGCGCGGGCCTGACCCTCACCGCCCGTCCAGGGGAAACGCGTCGGCCACGTGGGCCGGCCAGCGCCCCGGGACGACCAGCACCGCATCCGCCCGCAGGGTGAGCCCGGCGCAGGCCGGATGGGCCGTGATCCAGGCCCGGACCGCCCGCGAGAACCGGGCGCGCTTGCGCCCGTCGATGGCCGCAAGGGCCGTCGCCAGGGTGGCCCGCGCCTTCACCTCGACGAAGGCGACCGTGCGCCCGCGCCGCATCACCAGGTCGATCTCGCCGCCGGCCGCGCCATAGCGCCGGGCCAGGGGCCAGTACCCCTTCAGCATCAGCGCCACGAGCGCCCGCGTCTCGCCCGACAGGCCGCGCCCGTGGGTGGCGTGCCGCCGGGCGGCGTCCTTCGGGGGACGCTCAGGCGCCGTCATCGGTCCGCCGGGCAAGCGCCAGGGCGCGGGCATAGACCACCCGGCGCGGCTGGCCGGTTTCATCGGCCACCAGGGCGGCGGCGTCCTTGATGGAGTGCCGGGCGAGCGCCGCGTTCAGGGCCGCGTCGAGGCCCGCATCGGTCTCGGCCGCGTCGGGCTCGTCGGACCCGGTGCCGATGATCACCACGATCTCGCCCCTCGGCGCCCCCTCCTCCGCGAAGGTCTCGGCGAGCCGGCCCAGGGTGCCGCGCCGGATGGTCTCGTAGAGCTTGGTCAATTCGCGGGCCACCGCCGCCGGGCGATTGGCGCCCAGGACCTCGGCCGCATCGACGAGCATCTCGGGCAGGCGGTGGGGCGATTCGAACAGCACCAGGGTGCCGGGGACCTGGGCCAGCGCTTCCAGGCGGTTGCGTCGCGCGCCCGCCTTCTGCGGCAGGAAGCCCTCGAAGAAGAACCGGTCGGTGGGCAGGCCGGCGGCGACGATGGCGGTCATCACCGCCGAGGGGCCGGGGATCGGCGTGATCCGGATGCCGGCCTCGATGGCCGCCTGGACGAGCTTGAAGCCGGGGTCCGACACCAGGGGCGTGCCGGCATCCGAGACCAGGGCCAGGGCCTCGCCCGCCTGCATCCGGGCGATCATCCGCTCGCGCACGGCGGCGTTGGAATGCTCGTGATAGGCGACCAGGGGCGTGGTGATCCCGTAATGCATCAGCAAGGTGCGGGTGACGCGGGTGTCCTCGGCCAGCACCGTGTCGGCCGCCGCCAGGGTGGCCAGGGTCCGGAACGACACGTCCTTGAGGTTGCCGATGGGGGTCGCCACCACGTGCAGGCCCGGATCGAGGGGCTCGGCCTCCGCCGCCAGACCGAAGGCCGTGAAGGTGGAGACGGGCTTGAGGCCCGCCACGGGGGCGTCCCGGCGCGGTCGGCCGGGCTTGTCGCTGCGCTGTGTCATGGGGCGACCATGCCATGCCGGCCCCCCGGTGCGGAATGTCCGCGTCCACCGGCACGCACATTTACTTTTCCGGGCCACACTCCCAACCTGGACTTTCGGCGACAGGGGGGCTCGCGATGGCGCGCGCGACGGGGCGACTCACGGGGCTGGTCGGCATGGGCGCCGTCGCCCTGACCCTGGCCGGCTGCATCGGCGGCCCGGATGGCGGTCCGCGCTCGGGCCGCCGGGCGCCGCCCGTGGTGGCCGAGGCGCCTCCGGCCGACGGCCTGCCGCCGGGCGAGACCGGCGTTCCGGGACCGGCCTCTCCCGGCACCCGGATCGGCACCGGTTCGGTCAAGGTCGCCCTGGTGGTGCCGCTGACCGGCCCGGGCGCGATGGTGGGGGCGGCGCTCCGCAACGCCGCCGAGCTCGCCATGGAGGATTTCCAGAAGCCCGACCTCCAGATCCTGGTGAAGGACGACCGCGGCACGCCAGACGGCGCCCGCGAGGCGGCGCAGGCGGCCCTGGCCGATGGGGCCGAACTGGTGCTGGGGCCGCTCTTCGCCGCCAACGTCCAGGCGGCCGTCGGACCGACGCGGGCGGCGGGCAAGGCCGTCATCGCCTTCTCCACCGACGCGGCGGTGGCGGCGCGCGGCGTCTACCTCCTCAGCTTCCTGCCCCAGGCCGAGGTCGACCGCATCGTCGACGAGGCCGTGGCCAAGGGTCGGCGCTCCTTCGCCGCCCTGATCCCGGAGAACAGCTACGGCAACGCCGTCGAGGCGCAGTTCCGCGAGGCGGTGGCGCGAAAGGGCGCCCGCCTCGTCGGCATCGAGCGCTACGCAGCCGGCAATCCCGGCCCGGCGGTGGGGCGGCTCTCCGGCCTGATCGCCGGGGGCGGCGCCCAGGCCGATGCCCTGTTCCTGCCCGATACGCCCGACGGCTTGGCCGCCCTCGATCCGGTGCTCGCCAAGGCCGGGTTCTCGCCGACCCGGGTCCGGCCGCTGGGCACCGCCGTGTGGAACGATCCCCGTGCCTTCGCCCTGCCCTCCCTCCAGGGCGGCTGGTTCGCGGCCCCCGACGCGGCGGGTTTTTCGAACTTCTCCCAGCGCTATCAGGCGCGCTTCGGTGCGGTGCCGCCGCGCGTGGCGACGCTCGCCTACGACGCCGTGTCGCTCACGGCGGCGCTCAGCCGGCAGTTCGGTTCGCAGCGCTTCGCCGACGCCACGCTCACCAACCCGTCGGGCTTCTCCGGCGTCGACGGCACCTTCCGGTTCCGCCCCGACGGCCCGAGCGACCGGACCCTCGCCGTCTACGAGGTCCGCAGCGGCGCCCCGGCCGTGGTCAGCCCTGCCCCCCGCGTGCTCGGGCCTTCGGGCACTTAGGTCACGCGGCGAGCGCCGCCACGACGGAATTGAGCACCGGCGCCCCGCGCGGGGTCGCGGCGATGCGGCCGTCGGTGCGTCGGGCGAGGAGGCCGTCGGCGACGAGGCCGTCGATGCGGGCGGCGTCGAGGGCGCGGCCCTTGAGCGCCGCGTAGCGGGCCGGGTCGATGCCCTCGGCGAGGCGCAGGCCCATCATCAGGAATTCGTCGCCCTGGTCGGCCGCCGACAGGATCTCCGTCTCGACGATGCCGTGGCCGTCGCGCTCGACCTGCGCGAGCCACGCCTCCGGCGCCCGCTCGGTGACGGTGCCGAGGCGCCCGTCCGGCGCCACGAGGCGGCCATGGGCGCCGGGGCCGATGCCCGCATACTCGCCGTAGCGCCAGTACAGCAGGTTGTGGCGCGACTGCGCGCCGGGGCGGGCGTGGTTGGAGATCTCGTAGGAGGACAATCCGGCCCGGTCGCAGACCTCCTGGGTCACGTCGTAGAGGGCGCGGGCATGGTCGTCGTCCGGCGGCACGAGCCGGCCGGCGGCGGCGAGGCCGAAGAACGGCGTGCCGGGCTCGATGGTGAGCTGGTAGAGCGACAGGTGCTCGGCCGCCCGGGCGATGGCCTCCCCGAGTTCGGCGCGCCAGGCCGCGACGCCCTGGTCCGGCCGGGCGTAGATGAGGTCGAACGAGTACCGCTCGAAATGGGTGGCCGCCACCGCCACCGCCGCCATGGCTTCCCGCGCCGTGTGCATCCGCCCGAGGGCCTTGAGGGAGGCGTCGTCCATGGCCTGGACGCCGAGGGACACCCGGTTGACCCCCGCCGCCCGGTAGCCGCGAAACCGCTCGGCCTCGACGCTGGTCGGATTGGCCTCGAGGGTGATCTCGACGTCGGGCGCCGTGGCCCAGGCGCCCGCGATGGCGTCGAGCAGTCCCGCCACGGTGGCGGGGCGCATGAGGGAGGGCGTGCCGCCGCCGAGGAACACGCTGGAGACCGTGCGGCCCGGTGTCCGCGCGGCCATGTGGGCGATCTCGGACCGGAAGGCGGCGAGGTAGCGGCCCTCGTCCACGGGCGCGTGGCGCACGTGGCTGTTGAAGTCGCAATACGGGCACTTCGCGGCGCAGAAGGGCCAATGGACGTAGACCCCGAAGCCCGCGTCGCGGGTCGGATGGTCCGGGCCTGTCGGTTCGGTCATGGCCGCGATGTGCGCGCGCGCGGGGCGTTTGGCAATCCCGGCCGCGCCGTCGCCGTGGCGTCCGCCTGTGTCGAACTGAGCCATCGCGGGCTCTTTTTCTGTGCGAAGACGATGATGCGCTTCAGGCAAGATTAACCAAGTCCATGCTTACTCACAGACACTTACGGTAAATCGTTCCCTCCACGGTGATCCCCGATCCGTCGTCAGGCCCGCGCGGTGCGTCCGCGCGGACAGGGCTCGGGCAGGGCTGCCCGAACGGGACCTGCGTAACGAGTCGAGTCCCCATGACCTATGTCGCGCTCCGCTCGCGCCGCTCCCCTCGGCAGGAAAGCCGCCGCCGTCGCAACCGCGTGCTGCTGGCCGCCTCGGTGGGGGCCCTCGGCCTCGTCGGCGCCGGGCTGACGGGCTGGGGCGAGACCACCCCGCCGCCCGTGAGCGTCGCGGTCGCACCCGAGGCGGCGCCGGTGCGCGGGCTTCCGGCCGATTACGCCTGGATTCTCGATCCCACGCCCGCCCTCGGCAGCGCCCTCGCCTCCGTGCCCCTGGCATCGGGCTTCCAGCGGGCCGACGCGGCGCCTGCCGTGGAGTCCCGGATCGCCGCCGCCGAACCACCGCCCGCGACCGTCATGCCGGCGGCTCAAACCGCCGCAGTCGCCCGGATCGCCGCGGCGCAGCCGCGCCCGCAGCAACTCGCCGCCGCTCTTCCGCGCGCGGAGCAGGTCGCCGTCTCGATCCCCTTGCCCATCCCCCTGCCGGTGCCGCGCCCAGCCGAGTTCCGGCGCGCGCCCGTCGCCGTCACCGCGCGGCTCACCCGGCGTCCGGCCCTGCCCTCGACCCAGAGCGTGTTCCGGGCGGCGGGGGTCGAGGAACCGTCCCTGTTCGACCGCATCTTCGGCGACGCCCCGGCCCCCACGGCCTACGCGTCCGTGGACGGCGCCTCGGAGGCGATCCCGTCGCGCCAGCGCCTCGTTCCCGCCCCGACCCTGGGTGCCGGCATTGCGGTCTACGACATCACCGCCGGGCGGGTGACCCTGCCCAACGGCGAGGTGCTGGAGGCGCATTCGGGCCTCGGGCCGAGCCAGGACAATCCGCGCAACGTCCACCTCACCATGCGGGGCGCGACGCCGCCCGGCACCTACGACCTGCGCGAGCGCGAGGCCCTGTTCCACGGGGTGCGGGCGATCCGCCTCAACCCCGTGGGCGGCCCCGGCGCGATCCACGGCCGCGTCGGCCTCCTCGCCCACACCTACATGCTGGGACCGAGCGGCGCCTCCAACGGCTGCGTGGTGTTTCGCGATTACAACCGCTTCCTGCAGGCGTATCTCCGCGGCGAGGTCCAGCGCCTCGTGGTGGTGGCCGGCAACGGCCAGGACGGACCGCCCTCGGGCGGGCGCCGCTACGGCCTGGCGAGCCGGTAGGGAGGCCGCCGCCTCAGCCCGGCCGCCGCAGGCAGGCCTGGGCCAGGAGCACGAAGGCGCGGGCCCGGTGCGAGAGGGCGTCGCCCGTGGCCCAGTCGACGCCGTGTTTTTCTTCCGAAGAGATCTCCCCGAAGGTGCGGTCGTGGCCGTTGGGCAGGAACAGCGGGTCGTAGCCGAAGCCGCTGGTGCCGCGCGGCGGCACGATCTGGCCGAACACCCGGCCCTCGAAGGTCTCGGTGTGGCCGTCGGGCCAGGCGATGACGAGGGCGGAGACGAAGTGCGCCCGGCGGGTGGTGTCGCCGCGCTTCTCCATCTCGGCCGCGACCCGGGCCATGGCCCCGCCGAAATCCTTGGATGCCCCGGCCCAGCGCGCCGAGAACAGGCCGGGCGCGCCGTCGAGGGCGTTCACGCACAGGCCCGAATCGTCGGCGAAGGCCGGCAGGCCCGAGGCGGCGGCGGCCGCGTTCGCCTTGAGGGCGGCGTTCTCCGAGAACATCGTGCCGGTCTCGTCGGGCTCGGGCAGGCCGAGTTCTCCGGCCGAGACCGCTTCGACCCCGAACGGGCCGAGCAATTCCCGCATCTCCACGAGCTTGCCGGCATTGTGGGTCGCGATGACGACCCGGCCCGAGAGGATGCGGTGCTGGCTCATGCGGAGGCCTTCTTGTCGGTGACTCGCTTGTCGGTGACTCGCTTGTCGACGGGCTCGCGCGCGATGGTCTCCTTCTGCAGGGCGACGAGGCGCTCGGTACCGCCCTTGGCGAGACGCAGGAGGGCGAGGAGCTCCTCCTCCGAGAACGGCTTGCCCTCGGCCGTGCCCTGGACCTCGACGAGGCCGCCGGAGCCGGTGATCACGAAGTTGGCGTCGGTCTCGGCGCCCGAATCCTCGGCGTAGTCGAGGTCGAGCACAGGCACGCCCTTGACGATGCCGCAGGACACCGCCGCCACGTGCTCGCGCAGGGGATCGACGGAGATGATCGAGCGGGCGCGCATCCAGGAGAAGCAATCGTGCAGGGCCACCCAGGCCCCCGTGATGGCGGCCGTGCGGGTGCCGCCATCGGCCTGGATCACGTCGCAATCGACGGTGATCTGGCGCTCGCCCATGGCCGGCAGGTTGGTGACGGCCCGCAGGGATCGGCCGATGAGGCGCTGGATCTCCTGGGTCCGGCCCGAGGGCTTGCCGGAATTCACCTCCCGCCGCGTGCGCTCATGGGTGGCGCGGGGCAGCATGGAGTACTCTGCCGTGATCCAGCCCTTGCCGGAGCCGCGCAGCCAGGGCGGGCCCCGTTCCTCCAGGGAGGCCGTGCACAGCACCCTAGTCTCGCCGAAGGTGACGAGGCAGGAGCCTTCGGCGTAGCGGGCGACGGCGCGCTCGAGGGTGACGGTGCGCAATTCGTCGTTGGCGCGCTTCGAGGGCCGCATCGCCGCTCTCCCGGTTGAGTGTCAGGACGCGGCTCTTAGGCGCCGGGGCTGTGTCCGGCAACGCCCCCAACGGAAAAGGGGCGCCCCATGGGGCGCCCCTCGCGAAAACGTCTTAGTAGAAGTGGCGGCGGCCGTAGCCGTGGTGATGGCCGCGGTGATGACCGAAGTGACGGCCGTAATGGCGACCCCGGTGGTGGCCGAAATGATGGCCGAAGTGGCGGCGGTGGCCGAAATGACGGTGGTGATGATGGTGGCGGCGCCCATAGCCGTACTGGACCTGCGTGAGGCCGGCGGCCGGGCCGGCGACCTCGGTGGAGACCATGGCGGGGGCCGCCTGGGCGCCCTGGGGGGCGGCGACGAACAGGGCGCCGATCATCGCCAGCACGATGGCCAGCGACCGGAGGGGGCCGGAACGGGAGGTGTTTCGCATGTGTATCTCCTGACGTGGCACCGCCGCGCCGGCCTCGGGCAAGGCCGGACGGGTGAGCGGTATGGAACGCACCATGCGCCGGGACGGCTTCATCGGGCAGCGATTTTTATTTTCGCGGGTCCCGCCGCGTCCGCGGATTAAACCCGGCCCGTCCGCCGGGGCCGCGTCCCGACGGCGCCTTGTGGAAAGGCCCCCGGCCGGACACAATCGGGGCCCAGGGAAACCATCGTGACCGAGCCCGCCCGCCCCTTCTCCTCGCCCCAGCAGATGCAGGTTCTCGCCGCGCTCAATGAGCGCGCCCGCGAGATCTTCCGGCAGATCGTGGAAAGCTACCTCACCACCGGCGAGCCGATGGGATCGCGCAACCTCGCGCGCATCCTGCCCATGGCCCTGTCGCCGGCCTCCATCCGCAACGTCATGGCGGACCTGGAGCATTCCGGGCTCATCTACGCGCCGCACGCTTCCGCCGGCCGGCTGCCGACGGAGCAGGGCCTGCGCTTCTTCGTCGACGCCATGCTCGAACTCGGCGATGTCGGCCGGGACGAGCAGGCGCGGATCGAGGCGCAGATGCGGGCGGCGGCCTCCGGCCACACCTTCGAGAGCGCGCTCGCCGAGGCCTCGACCCTGCTGTCGGGCATCTCGCGCGGGGCCGGCGTGGTGCTGACCACGAAGACCAACGTGCACCTCAAGCACATCGAATTCGTGCGCCTCGACCCCGCCCGGGCCCTGGTGGTCCTCGTCTCCGACGACGGCTCGGTGGAGAACCGCCTCCTCGACCTGCCGCCCGGCCTGCCGGCGAGCGCCCTGCAGGAGGCCTCGAACTACCTCAACGCCCGACTCCAGGGCCGCACCCTCGGCACCCTGCGGGCCGAGATCGAATCCGGCCGCCAGGCGATGAAGCGGGAGCTCGACGTCATCACCGAGCGCCTCGTCGATGCCGGGCTCGCCGTTTCCGTGGGACCGTCCGACGCCCGCCAGCTCATCGTGCGCGGCCAGGCCAACCTCCTCGACGACCTGCGCGCCGTCGAGGACCTGGAGCGCATCCGCCTGCTGTTCAACGACCTCGAGACCCAGAAGGACGTCATCGAGCTCCTGTCCCGGGCCGAGGGCGGCGAGGGCGTGCGCATCTTCATCGGCTCGGAGAACAAGCTGTTTTCGCTCTCCGGCTCCTCGATGATCGCCGCACCGTTTCGCGACGGGGCACAGAAGATCGTCGGGGTGGTGGGGGTGATCGGGCCGACCCGGCTCAACTATGCGCGGATCGTGCCCATGGTGGACTACACCGCCCGGGTGGTCTCGGGTCTGCTCGACCGCAGCAAGCGCTAGAACGAAGGAAGGGCGCCGCCTCGCGGCCGCGCCCTCCTCGCTCGCTCGACGGTGCGGTTCAGCCCCGGATCACGTCCACGATCTCGTAGGTGTCGGGATCGACGATGACGATGTCGTCGTCGACGAGCACGTAGCGGTAATCCTCGTATTCCGGCGCGATGCGGACGATGTCCGGCGGCAGGTCGTAGAGGGTGTAGCTGCGGGCGATGGCCGTGCCGACGCTGAGCGCGAAGGCGCCGGCGGCGAGACGCGGGATGCCGCGGCGGATCACGCTCTGGCGGAACTCCGTGCGCTGAGGCGCGCCGAGGCGGCCATAGGCGCCCCGGACCGCGCCCCGATCGCCGCGCCCGCCCCGCTCACCCCGTGCACCGCGATCGCCCCTGTCGTCGCGATCCGCCCGTCCGTCCCGGCTTCCGCGCCCGTCGCGGTCACCGCGATCGGCCTTGCCATCCCGGTCGCCCTTGTTGTCCCGGTCGGCCTTGCCATCCCGATCCGCTTTTCCGTCGCGGTCTGCCTTGCCGTCCCGGTCGCCCCGGCCGGCCTTGCCGTCGCGGTCGGTCGGACCGTCCCGGTCCGCCCGGCCCTCGCCCTGCCCGGCGCGGCCCTCGGCGCCCGGACCGGCCCGGCCC
>NZ_VRUZ01000119.1:0-11014 GCF_008039485.1 Methylobacterium sp. WL69
CCACGAGGAAGACCTGCCCGCCCCCGCCCCGCGCCGAACACCGCGCCAAGGCGCCCCGCGCCGGATCGGCGTGCTCGGTGCCATCGGTTCTCACAAGGGGTCAAGCGTGGTCCAGGCCCTGGCCCGCGATGCCGGGCGACGCGACCTCGCCCTCGCCTTCACCGTCGTCGGGTTCTCGGACATCCCCGAGAAGATGGAGGCCGTCGGTGTCACGGAAACCGGACGTTACGCCGGCAGCGACGAGGCCCTGGCTCTGCTGGCCGAGCACGACATCGATCTGATCCTGATCCCGTCGATCTGGCCGGAGACCTACTGCTACACCCTGTCCATCGCCCTGGTCTCGGGGTTGCCCGTGGCGGTGTTCGACCTCGGGGCGCCGGCTGACCGCCTGCGCGCCGCCGGCACGGGCTTTCGCATCGATCCCGGTCTCGCCAACGATCCCGGCCGTCTCAACGACCTTCTGCTGGCCCTCGACCTTGCCGAGACTTTGCCGGATGAAGACCATCCTCCAATCAATTTTGCCAGCTATCCGTCCCTGCTGCGCGACTATTATTTCGTGGCCATCGACGATAAGGCTCCCGCACCGCCGGATGCGGCGGCCTAAGGAGCTCACCGCATGAAGATCGCCATGATCGGCGCCGGATATGTCGGGCTCGTCTCCGGGGCGTGCTTCGCCGATTTCGGCCACACCGTGTGCTGCGTCGACACCGATCCGGCCAAGATCACCGCCCTCGAAGCCGGACGCATTCCGATCTTCGAGCCGGGCCTCGACGCCCTCGTGGCCGACAACGTCCGCCACCACCGGCTGACCTTCTCGACGGAGGTGGCGCCGGCCGTGGCCCAGGCCGACGTGGTGTTCATCGCCGTCGGAACGCCGTCGCGGCGCGGCGACGGCTTTGCCGACCTCTCCTACGTCTACGCCGCCGCCCGCGACATCGCCGCCTCCCTCTGCGGCTACACCGTGGTGGTGACGAAATCGACGGTGCCCGTGGGCACGGGCGACGAGGTCGAGCGCATCATCCGGGAGGCCCGGCCCGAAGCCGGGTTCGCCGTCGTGTCCAACCCGGAATTCCTGCGCGAAGGGGCTGCGATCTCGGACTTCAAGCGGCCCGACCGCATCGTCATCGGCGCCGAGGACGAGCGTGCGGCGTCGGTGATGCGCGAGGTCTACCGGCCGCTCTATCTCAATCAGGCGCCGATCCTGGTCACCGGCCGGCGCACGGCCGAGCTGACGAAGTATGCCGCCAACGCGTTTCTGGCCACCAAGATCACCTTCATCAACGAGATCGCCGACCTGTGCGAGCAGGTCGGCGCCAACGTGCAGGAGGTCGCCCGCGGCATCGGTCTCGACAACCGCATCGGCGGCAAGTTCCTGCATGCCGGACCGGGCTATGGTGGCTCCTGCTTCCCGAAGGACACCCTGGCGCTGGTGAAGACCGCCCAGGATTCCGGCACGCCGCTTCGTCTCGTCGAGGCGGTGGTGGCCGTCAACGACCAGCGCAAGCGTGCCATGGCCCGCAAAGTCGCGGCCGCCTGCGGCGGGTCGGTGCGCGGCAAGACCATCGCCATCCTCGGCCTCACCTTCAAGCCGAACACCGACGACATGCGCGACGCGCCCTCGCTCGCCATCGTCGCCGGCCTGCAGGATGGGGGCGCCACGGTGCGGGCCTACGATCCGGAGGGCATGGTGGGCGCCCGCGTGCTGATGCCCGACATCGCCTACGCGGACGATCCCTACGCCTGCGCGGACGGGGCCGATGCCCTCGTCATCGTCACCGAGTGGAACGCCTTTCGGGCCCTCGACTGGGCGGTCCTCGCCGAGCGCATGGCCGGCCGCACGGTGGTCGACCTGCGCAACGTCTACCGGCCGGAGGATGTCACCCGCCACGGCTTCCGCTATGTCGGAATCGGCGTGCCGAGCGCCTGACGCCCCTCTCGAGCGGCAACAACCCAAGCGGCAACAACCCATGTGCGGCATTGCCGGGATCGCCGATCCACGCCTCTCGCCCGATCGCCTCGCGGCGGAAGCGGGCCGCATGGCCGACGCGCTGACCCATCGCGGGCCGGACGGACGCGGCGTGTGGGGCACGGACGGCGTCGCCCTCGGCCACCGCCGCCTCGCCATCCGCGATCTCAGCCCGGCCGGAGCCCAGCCCATGGGCGCGCGCGATGGGCGCTGGGTGCTGACCTACAACGGCGAACTCTACGGAACCCACGACGCGCGGGCCGCCCTGACGGCGGACGGCCATGCCTTTTCCGGACACTCCGATACCGAGATCCTCGTCGAACTCATCGCCCGGCACGGCGTCGCCGGCGCCCTCGCCCGGGTCGAGGGCATCTTCGCCTTCGCGGCCTACGACCGCTTCGAGCGCCGGCTCTGGCTCGCCCGCGACCGGATGGGCGTAAAGCCGCTGTTCTACGCGGCGACCCCCGGGCGCCTGCTGTTCGGCTCGACCCCGTCGGCCCTGATGGCCTGCGGCGCGGCGGAGTTCGCCATCGATCCCTCCGCCGTCGCAAGCCTCCTGCGCCATGGTTACGTCCCGGCGCCGGGATCGATCTATGCCGGGGTGAACAAGCTGGAGCCCGGACACCTCCTGTCGTGGTCGCCCGGCGAGGCACCGGCCATCGCGGCCTACTGGAGCCTCGATTCCGTGATCGCGGCCGGCCGGGCCGATCCGTTCGCGGGTTCGGACGCGGAGGCCATCGACGCCCTGGAAACCCTGCTCACCGGGGCCGTGCGTCGGCAGATGGCGAGCGACGTGCCGCTCGGCGCCTTCCTGTCGGGCGGCATCGACTCCTCCCTCGTCGCCGCCCTCATGGTCGGAGCGGGCGGAACACCACGAACCTTCGCGGCGGGCTTCACCGACGATCCCCGGTTCGACGAGAGCGGTCACGCGGCGGCCGTCGCCCGGCATCTCGGCACGGACCACACCACCATCCCGGTGCGGGAGGCCGACGCCCTCGCCCTCGTGGCCCATCTCCCCGAGATCTACGACGAGCCCCTGGCCGACCCGTCCGGCCTGCCCACCGCCCTCCTCTGCGCCGCGACCCGGCGGGCGGGCCTCACCGTCGCCCTGTCGGGGGATGGCGGCGACGAGCTGTTCGCCGGCTACGACCGCTACACGCTGGCGACCCGCTTCGCCGAGCGGTTCGAGCCGATTCCCATCCCCCTGCGCCGGCTGGCGGCCGGTGCGATGGGACGGATGCCGCACGCGGCCCTGGGGCTCGCCGCCCGCGCGCTTCCCCCGCCGTGGGGCGGCCCGGACGCGCCCGACCGCCTGCGCAAGGCCGCGGCGCAGCTCCCCGGCGACGGCTTCGATCTGTATGCCCGGCTGCTGACCCTCAACCCCGACGCCCGCGCCCTCGCCAACGGGGCCCCGGGCCTGCCGAGCCCCATGGACCGGCCCGGGGGCGGCCCGCTCCTCGACCGGATGCGCCGCCTCGACACCGTCGCCTACCTGCCCGACGACGTCCTCGCCAAGGTCGATCGCGCCAGCATGGCGGCGGGGCTGGAGGCGCGGGTGCCGCTCCTGGACCGGTCGGTGGTGGAATTCGCCTGGCGCCTGCCGCCCCGCCTCCTCGTGCGCGGTGGCGAGCGCAAATGGCCCTTGCGCGAAGTGCTCGCCCGGCACGTGCCCCGCCCCCTGTTCGAGCGGCGCAAGCAGGGCTTCGCCCCGCCACTCGCCGCCTGGCTGCGCGGCCCCCTGCGGGCCTATGCCGGAGACCTTCTGCTGAGTCCCGACCTCGGCGGCGGATTTCTCGACCGGGCACGGGTGCGCGCCCTGTTCGCTGAGCACCAGACCGGCGCCCGCAACCATGCCGTCGGCCTTTGGCCGATCCTCGCCTTCGAGGCGTGGCGGCTGGCGTCGGCCGCGCGCCCGGCCCACAAGGACGATTAGCGGAACGAGCGGGAATCGCCATGAGCGAACGGATCACCATCACGGCCGGGGACGGCACCAGGGCCGTCATCGCGACGCACGGCGCCGAGCCGGTCTTGTGGCACATGGGCGGCACGGAATACCTCTGGAGCGGCGACCCGGCGCACTGGGATCGCCACGCGCCCTGGCTCTTCCCCGTGGTCGGTGCCTCGGCGAACGGAGCCGTGACGGTCGGGGGGCGGGCCTACCCGATGGCCCAGCACGGCTTTGCCCGCGACCTGCCGTTTACGGTCACCGAGCGCACGGACGACACCGTGACCCTGCGCCTGGAGGAGGGCAGCGCGACCCTGCCCCACTACCCGTTCCCGTTCCGCCTCGACATCACCGCCCGGGTCGGTCCCGGCATCCTCGATTTCGAGATCTGGATCGAGAATACCGGCCCGACGCCGCTGCCCTACGCCCTCGGCTTCCACCCCGCGTTTCCGTGGCCCTTCGCCGGGGGCGAGCGGTCGGCGGACGGTGGCTACCGTGTCGATTTCCAGAACCCCGAGCGCCCCCTAGTGCCGGAGGTCGGCGAGGGCGGCCTGCTGCTTCGGACCGAGCGGGCGATTCCCCTGGAGGGCGCGACCCTGCCCCTCGACCCGGCCTTGTTCACCGAGGCCCTGGTCCTGCGCGATGCCGCCAGCGAATGGATGCGCTTCACCGCGCCCGACGGCAGCGCCATCCGCCTGGAAGTCTCGGATTTCCCGCATCTCGCCGTCTGGACGAAGCCTACGGCGCCGTTCCTGTCCCTCGAATGCTGGACCGGCCACGCCGACTGGGCCGGCTACGCCGGGGAACTCGCCCGCCGCGATTCCCAGCGCCTCCTGGCGCCGAAGGGCCGGGCCCGCCACGGCGTCACCCTGTCCCACGAGGCCCCCGTCACCCGAGAGGCCGCCACCGCATGAGCACCTTTTCCGCCGACGCCTGGGCCGCCAACGCGGCGGCCTACGAGACGATCCGCACCATGCCGTTCAACGCCGAGCTCGCCGCCGGCACGTTGAGCCGGGCCCGGTTCACCCACTACATCGTCCAGGACGCGCATTACCTCATCGGGTTCGGCCGTGCCCTGGCGCTCGCCGCCGCAAAGGCGCCGCATCCCGACCGCATCGTCCAGTTCGCCCGGGCCGCCGAGACCGCCATCGTGGTGGAGCGCGCCCTGCACGGCGGGTTCTTTCACGATTACGGCATCGCGCCGGAGACCTTCGCGGCCACCCCGCTGTCGCCGCCCTGCGACCACTACGTCTCGTACCTGCTCGCCACGGCCCACGCCGAACCCTACGAGGTGCTGCTCGGCGCCCTGCTGCCGTGCTTCTGGATCTACGCCGAGGTCGGCCGGGATATCTTCGCCCGGGCCGGGGCCGACAACCCGTACCGCGCCTGGATCGACACCTACGCGGGCGAGGAGTTCGGCGAAGCCGTGGCCGCGATGATCGTAGCCACCGACGAGGCGGCCGCCGACGCGTCCCCGAAGATCGTCGCCCGCATGCACCGTGCCTACGCCCAGGCGACCCGCCTCGAATGGATGTTCTGGGACGGGGCCTATCGCGAAACGGCCTGGCCGGTCTGACCGGCCGGCCATCTCACGCGATGGTGCGCAACACGCCACCATCCACCCGCAAGGCGGCGCCGCTCGTGGCGCTCGCGGCCGGGCTGCAGACGTAGGCGACCATGTTGGCGACCTCGTCCACCGTGGCGAGGCGGCCGATGAGCGAGGTCGGGCGATGCTCCTTGATGAAGGCGCGGCCCATGGCGTCGAGGTCCACGTCGCCGGAATCCGGCGCCATGGCCTTCATGAAGTCCGCCACCCCCTCTGACAGGGTCGGGCCGGGCAGGACGCTGTTCACGGTGACGCCGGTGCCGGACACCGTCTCGGCGAGGCCCCGCGAAATCGCGAGCTGGGCGGTCTTCGTCATCCCGTAATGGACCATCTCCACGGGGATGTTCAGGGCGGATTCGGAGGCGATGAACACCACCCGACCCCAGCCGCGCGTCACCATGGCGGGGGTGTAGGCCCGCGACAGTCGCACGCCGCTCATGACGTTGGTTTCGAAGAAGCGCTGCCAGTCCTCGTCCGGGATCTCGAAGAACGGCTTCGGCTCGAAGATGCCGGTGTTGTTGACGAGGATGTCCACGTCCGGCAGGCCCTGCATGAGGTGGGCGGCGCCATCGGCTGTCGCGACGTCGCCCGGTGCGGCGATGAAGGCATGGGTGCCGGTCTCGGCCTTGAGGCGCACGATGGCGTCGGCGACACGGTCCTGTGCCCGTCCGTTGATCGCCACCGTGGCACCGAGTTCGGCGAGCGCCTTGGCGATGGCGTAGCCGATGCCGCCGGTCGAGCCGGTGACGAGGGCGCGTTTGCCGGTCAGATCCATGTTCATGGGAAAAACTCCGTCGGTCGACATGATGCCGGGTCAACGCATGGGCGCGGCGGTGTTTGCGAGATCGTACGTCCACGCACGGCGGCCATGCGCGGATCGGGGACTGCCGTGTTTCACATGAAACAGTTCGTTCACCATGCTTTCGCGTCAAGTCAGGGTTGGTCGCCGCAGGACGCTGGCGAGGGAGCCGAGGGCGGCGAGCCCGGCCGCGCACCACAGGGCGGCTGTGACGCTCTGCGAAGTCCCGCCGTGGAAGACGCCGAAAATCACCGCGACGCCGGCCGCGCCCAGGGATTGCCCGGTCAGGCGGGCCGTCGACTGCATGCCGCTGGCGCCGCCGCTGCGTTCGCGGGGTGCACTGGTGATGATGATCCGGTTGTTGGGCGACTGGAACAGGCCGAAGCCGAGGCCGCACAGGGTCAGGCGCCAGCCGATGTCGAAGGCACCCGGGCTCGCCGGCAACAGGGCGACGGCGACGAGGCCCGTGGCTAGGAGCGCGAGGCCGAGGCCGCCGAGCAGGCCCGGGGCGTAGCGGTCGGACAGCCGCCCCGACAGCGGGGCCATGACGGCGATGGCGATGGGCCAGGGCGTCATGAGGAAGCCCGTCGTGGTCTCGGACAGGCGCATCACGTCCTGGAAGTAGAACGGCAGGGCGACGTAGGCCATCATCTGGGCCGCGAAGGCGCTGATGGAGGTCGCCATCGATAGGGCGAAGGCGGGAATGCGTAGGAGATCGATGGGGAGGAGGGGCGCCGGCAGGCGGAGCTGATGGCGGACGAACACGATGCCCATCGCTAGGGCGGCGCCGATCTCCGCAAGGGCGATCCCGCGTCCGGCCGGATCGCCGAGACCATCGACGCCGATGATGAGAAGCCCGAAGGTGAGCGCGTTGAGCACCGCGCTGCGGCAATCGAAGCGTGTTCCGCTGCGCGGCGTCGCCGGCAGGGTGCGAGAGCCCACCGCGAGGGCCACGAGCCCCACGGGCAGGTTGACGAGGAACAGCCAGGGCCAGCTCGCCACGGACAGGATGGCCGCCCCCACCGTGGGCCCGGCGGCGGAGGCCATCGCTACCACGAGGGCGACGTTGCCGACGCCGCGCCCGATGAGCTTGTGCGGATAGATGAACCGCACGAGAGCGATGTTGACGCTCATGATCCCGGCCGCCCCGAGCCCCTGCGCCACCCGTGCCGCCACCAGCAGGGGCAGGGACGGCGCGAAGGCGCACGCCGCGGACGCGAGGGTGAACAGCACCAGCCCCGCCAGGTAGACCCGGCGATAGCCGAGGATGTCGCCGAGGGACGCCAGGGGCAGGAGGGCCACCGTCACGGCGATCTGGAAGGCGTTGACCACGAAGATCGCCGCCGACGGATCGACGGCGAGGTCCCGGGCCATCACCGGCAGGGCGACGTTGACGATGGCGCCGTCGAGTACTGCCATGGTCATGGCGAGCCCGATGGCGAGGAGCGCCAGCATCCGCTCGCGCACGGGCAGGCCGTCCTGGATCGGGGTGGGGCTGGAGGCCGGGTCGGTCATGGACGCACCCGGCGCGGTTCCCGCGACCGTGGCAAGTGTCCTATGTCACCCGTCACCGATCCGGCGCCGGATGAGAGCCGCGCCGATTCCCCCGAGAGGTTGATCGAATGCGCGCGTCCCCCCTGCTGACCATCTGCGGCCTGGCTCTGAGTCTCGGTGTGGGGTCCGCGATCCTTCCGGCACGGGCCGCTGAGGCGCCCCTGGGGATCGCCCTCGAAGGCTTCCCCTATCCCAACCCGGTCTTCTACCTTCCCCTCACCCGCGACGGCGAGGCGCAGCGCCTCGCCTACATGGACGTGCCGGCCTCCGGCTCACCCAACGGCCGCACGGCCCTGCTCCTGCACGGGCGCAACTTCCCGTCGAGCTACTGGCAGAGCGTGATCGAGGCCCTGACGGCGGCCGGCTACCGGGTGGTGGCCCCGGACCAGTTGGGTTTCGGCAAATCGTCGAAGCCCGTCGGTCCGTTCAGCTTCGACACCCTGGCGGCGGACACCGTGGCGCTGCTCGATTCCCTCGGCCTGCCCCGGGTCGATGTGGTGGCCCATTCCATGGGCGGGATGCTCGCCGTGCGCCTCGCCCGCACCGCACCCGAGCGCATCAACAGCCTCGTCCTCGAGGCGCCCATCGGGCTGGAGGATTATCGGTTGACCGTGCCGCCGGTGCCGACCGAGCGCCTGCTGCGGATCGAGGGCGACGTCACGGCGGACGTGTATCGTCAGCAACTCATGACGAGCTACAGCCTGTCCCTGCCGGACACCGCCATCGCGCCCTTCGTTTCCCTGCGCGAGCGGGTGAAGGGCTCCGGCGAATATCCGCGCTGGCTCAGGTCTTTCGTAAATTCCTACCAGATGATCTGGGGCCAGCCCGTGGTCCACGAGATTCCCCTGGTGCGGGCACCGACCTTGTTCGTCATGGGCGGGCAGGATCGTAACGCCCCGGGCCGCGCCTTCGCGCCGGAAGCCCTGCGCGCCCGCATGGGCGACAACGCCGCCCATGCCCAGGCCCTGGCCGCCCGGATGCCCGATGGCCGCACCGAGGTGTTCTCGGGCATCGGACACCTCGTCCACATGGAAGCACCGTCGCGGTTCAACGCGACGGTGCTGGAGTTCCTGAACGGGCATTGAGACCGGTCATCGGGTCGGCCCCGGGAGCGGGGCCGACGGGAACAACCTCAGTGGCCGCCATCCGTGGCGTTGCGGGTCGACTCGTAGAGGAACCACGTGCGCTCCTCGGCCTGGTCGATCCACTCCTCCAGCAGGCTGGTGGTGGAGACGTCGTTGAGTTCGTCCGTCACCTCGTGCAGCTCGCGCATGTTGGCGGTGAGGTTCTTGTTGTCGTCCCGGAGCTCGGCCAGCATGTCGAGGGGGCCGACATACTCGGCGTCGTTGTCCTGGATGCGGGACTTGGCCTTCGCCTGACCGAGGGAGCGCAGGGTGGTGCCGCCGATCTTGCGGGCGCGCTCGGCCACCGCGTCGGTGATGGCGAAGATCTGCTCCGACTGCTCGTCGAGCATCAGGTGGTAGTCGCGAAAATTCGGGCCGCTGATGTGCCAGTGGAAATTCTTGGTCTTGATGTAGAGGGCGAACAGGTCGGAGAGGAGCACGGTGAGCCCCTCGGAGATCTTCTGCGTCGCCTCGGGCGGCAGGTCGGTGGGCGTGTTCAGGCGGTCGCCCTCGACGCGCGTGCGTCCGCTCAAGCTCTTGGCCATGATGGATCCGTCTCCGGTGGATGTCGTCTGGGGTGGACGCGACGCAGCGCATCCGACACAGGCAAAAAATCCAACGGCATGGTGGATTGTTCCCCCATGCATGGCCGTGTCGCGCTGAACTCCTACGTCAGGACCACGACGCGGCTGCCGATCTCGACGCGGCCGTAGAGGTCGATCACATCCTGGTTGATCATGCGGATGCAGCCCGACGACACGCTGCGGCCGATGGAGTCGGGCTCGAGGGTGCCGTGGATGCGGTAGAGCGTGTCCTTGTTGTCCTGCCACAGGTAATGCGCCCGGGCCCCGAGGGGATTGCGCGAGCCACCGGGAACGCCGAGTCCGCTCTGGAGCTGGCTCACCTGCCGGGCGAGCTTGGGGGTGCGGGCGATCATTTCCTTCGGGGGATACCAGTCCGGCCACATTTGCTTGGAATTCACCGTCGAGACGCCCGCCCAGGAGAAGCCCTGCTTGCCGACGCCGACGCCATAGCGCCGGGCGCGGCCGTTGGCCTGGACCAGGGTCAGGTGATGGGCGCGCGGATCGACCACGATGGTGCCGGCGGGCTCCCGGCCCGTATAGGCGATGTCCTGGCGCAGGAAGGCCGGGTTGGCTTTCCGCCAGTTGAAGGCGTTGACTGGGAACGGCTCGTCGGTGATCGCCGCGTAGGCGCGGGCGTAATCGATGGGACCGTTATCCACCGGGCGGGCGGCCTGGGTCGGCTGCGCCGGCTGGCCCGGGACCGGGCGGCGGCCCAGGTCGGGCTCCTCGTAGGCGGGATCGACGGCCTCGCGGCGCGCGGCGCGCGGATCGGCCCCACGTTCGGAATAGGGCTCGTAACGGCCGCCCCGGCGCCGGTAGAGGCGCCCTTCCTCATCGCGGTAGAGGCGCTCGTCATCGAAGGGGATGTCCCCGTCGATGCCGTCGTCGAAAAACCGCCCGCGCCCCTGCGCGAGGGCACCGGCTGGAGCCGACAGGAGAAGGCTCGTCGCGGCGCCCGCGAGGAGAATGCGGCGGGTCGGGGGGCATGTGCGGGACATCGGGTCGCTCGGGCCGTCTTTTTCGGGGGACGCTGGGTTGGGCTTGCGCGGCGGCAAGGCTTGAGCGTGGGCCTAGCAAGACCTGGGGCCCACGTCACGCCGCGTCGATGACTTATCAGCCCCGCGTTGTCCGCCCGTCAGTGCCCATCCGACCCGCGAATACCGGTCGCGCACCGATTTTCACCATATCCCTACAAATCACCCCGCCGGGTGATTGCCAGAACCTTGGCCATTGCGACATAGACCCGTGCAAGGCCGACATAACCCGCGATGGTCTTCCCCGGACCCCGGCGCGGCCTCCTCCCAAGATGGATCGCGTCCCGTGCCGGCCTTTGCGCGTCTCCTGCTCCCCGCCCTCGTCTTCGCCCTCGGCGCATTCCCGGGCGCCGCGCCCGCCGGGGCGGCGGGGCCCCTGCGGCGCGATCCACCCACCGCCCC
>NZ_VRUZ01000011.1:0-76900 GCF_008039485.1 Methylobacterium sp. WL69
CCTCTATACCCCCCCTCCACAGGCGGTGCCGCTCACCCGAACCGCCCGTTGCCCAGGTAGCTCAGTTGGTAGAGCATGCGACTGAAAATCGCAGTGTCGGCGGTTCGATCCCGTCTCTGGGCACCATTTTTACTTTTTGCCAGATTTGAGTTTTTCGGGGCAACCTGACGAGGCGTATGACTCGGCTTTGATGCTCGGGAGACTACGTTGCTGCTTCGATCAGCGTCTCGCCCCAAGTGCAGCTTTCAGAGTCCGTCGAGGTCGGCTTCCGACAGACTTGGGAAAACGCTTTTCGCGAAAAGTCCGCTGAGCCTGGGGCACCCTACGATCGAAAGGCGTTACGCCTTCGCGCGATCGTTTTGGAATAACATCTCAATTTTCACGATCTAGGTGGCGCACGCCTCAATGCCCCATGCATTTCGAGAGCGGCAGGCAGCCTTCAGGGGTTTTCAGTTCCCTTGAAGTCCGTTTCCCATTTTATAGGAATGGGGCTATTTCCTATAATCTCTTCGGCGCGAATTATAGGAGCGAGCGGTGAAATCCGACGCGTTCGTGGAGCCGGCCACAGGCCATTTGGTTTCGACCATAGAGCGGCAGCTGGCCTTCGTGCCGGCACCGTTACCACCGCGGATAAATATGGCGAATATTGCGCTTCCACTTGCAGGAGCGATGCAGGCTATCGGAGAACTTCGAGGCGCAAGCCGCCGCTTGTCCAACCCATACATTCTTATCCGTCCCCTGCAACGGCGAGAGGCCCTTACGTCCTCGGCCATGGAGGGAACTTTCACCACAACGGACCACCTGCTTCTGGCCGAGGTTGGCGTTGAGACTCAGACCGACGAATCCACAAAAGAAGTATTCAATTATCTAAAAGCTCTGAACGAGTCTTTTTCACTCCTTCGAACCCTTCCGATATCGCATAGAGTGATAAAACGCTCACACGAAATACTTCTTAGCGGACTTAGCGCCGCACGCGGGGCGCGCAAAAAGCCGGGCCAGTACAAGTCCGACCAGAACTGGATTGGAGGCTACACGATCGATAAGGCGCGGTATGTGCCTCCACCTCCCGCAGAGACAGAAAAGTGCATGGACGACTTAGAACGCTATATTAATAGGGGCGAAATAAGTCAGCCGGAAGCTCTTATCGACCTTGCCTTGGTGCACTATCAACTGGAAGCCATTCATCCGTTTTCCGACGGCAATGGACGGGTTGGGCGGATGCTTGTTTCCCTCATGGCCGTGCACAGCGGCCTTCTGGATATACCAATATTGTATATGAGCCCCGCACTGGAAAACATAAAAGACAATTATATTGATTTGATGTTTGATGTCTCAACAAAGGGCAATTGGGACGATTGGCTGTGCTTTTTCTTCGATCGTGTCTGTGCATCTTGCAAGGAGACCGTGCAAACCGTCGATCGGCTCATCGATTTGCAGACTATATATCGCGAGCGTGCTGCGGCTTCCTCCCGATCCGCAAATGTAATCACTATTGTCGATCACCTGTTTGAGCGGCCGGCCCTCACAGTGACCGACGCAGCAACAAAACTGGGCGTGACATACCCTGCAGCGAAATCCACAATAGACAAGCTTGTCGAAATTGGCATTCTTGCCGAACATGCCGGCGCGTATCCGAAGGTCTATTTCGCACCAGAAATTCTAAAAGCCTCCAAAACTCCGTCAGATGACAGTTCTACGGGCGGGGAATAACTGCAGTCAAACGCCCATGCGCCGCCAGCTTGTCCACGTGGCGACAGTCGTCGTACCTGCGACAGGCCGGGCGGTCCACACGGACCGCCGCGCTTCGCGAAGCGTGCTCGCTGCGAGCACCCCTTCGAACTCGGCGATTGGCATGCAGAAGATGATCGCCCTCCGCGTTTCGGCTTCGGCGCCCATGGGCATCATGGCGACGATCCCTTGGGCCCATGCCCGCTCGTCAGGCCCAATCGGGGAAGAACCGGGGGAAGGAGTCTTGAGCCCGAAGCCGGATCGTGTCTTCGTTCGCCGCCCCGCCCCCCCTCACGCGTCCATCCGCAACCGGGCATGCTCCCTGTAGTCGCGCGGCGTCATGCCGAAGCGATCCTTGAAGCGCCGGGAAAAATGCGACTGGCTTGAGAAACCGCAGCCATAGGCCAGATCGGCGATCTGCCGATGCGCGGACCCGCGGTCGGCCAGGCGTCCCGCGGCGATGTTCAGCCGGCGCTCCCAGATCCACTCGGCGATCTGGCGCCCCTGCTCCTTGAACAATTCCTGGAGCCGACGCAGGGACACGCCCATGGCGGCCGCGAGTTGGGCCGGATCGAGGGTCGGGTCGCCGATATGCGCCTCGACATAGGCCTTGGCCCTCTGGACCACGAGGGTCCCGTGCAGGGATCGGGGCACCTCGCGGGCGAGACGGTCGGCCATGCCGGCCACGATCAGGTCGACACCGATCGAGCCCATGCGCGCCGCCGTATCGGGGGACAGTTCGTGTCGAATCCGGATCAGTTCGGCGAAGAAGCTGGTCACGAGGCTCGTCGAAGCCTGCTCGGCTTCGAGGGTCAGCGACGTGTAGATCTTCGCGTTTCCGAGAAGATTTTCGATCTTATGCCGTGGAACGCCTAGGTTGAAGTCCTGACTGAAGTCGCGCAGATGCAGATCCAGCGGCCCGACTTCCCGGATGACGATATCCCCGGGCCGCTGAATCGAGGTTCGATCATGTTGCAGGGTCTGCGCAACGCCCCGTGTCCTTAAACTGACCGTCAGCGTGTCGTCCCTGAGATTCTTCTTTCGGACGACGTTGTCGCGAATTGTGTACCGCGCCGAACCAGTCTGCGTGAAACGATTGACCGTCATGTTTCCGATACTGGACAGCTCCAGCCGGGCTTGGAACGGCCCGTCCTCGTCGCGCGAGCCCTCGATGGGAAAGTACTTCTCGCGGAGCCGTTCACACCATGGATCGAAGGTGTTGCCGGAGGGGGCTTCGTCGGTCGTCAACACGGTCTGCATTCATCGCATTCCACTTCGCGTCGCGGCAGCCGTGCCTGCGCCGGGCGTCTCGGATCACGCCTCCACCCGCCGGGCGTGCCGCGCCCCCCTGCGCCGAACCGGCCCCCGCCTCGGCGCAGGGCACGCCAAGTCCGTCTCACGCGTCCACGGACACGCAACTTCAGTATGCAGAGCCCGTATGTCCACCCGTGATGGGTGTATAGACAGACGAGGAGTAGTGATCCTAGATTTGGTAATTGATAAACGCAAATCCTGTCTTCAGGATGCATTCGAGACCGATTCGACCCGCGCGCACCGTCGATGCGCCGCGACACGCACCCTGAACAACGAATCGAAATCATCCGCTCGCCGCCCCTCCGGCCCCGCGAAGATCAGTGAATTCTGCAGGTTTCGATCGTTGTCCGTTCGACGGATCGTCGGCGGACATTTTCAACTTCGTCCGCGACGAACCTCCTTTGCGCACGTCTTGCCGGACATCGAATTCAAACTCCCCTCCATGGGCCGACTCTATTTGATGCCCCCCACCGCGATGATTGCATAAGGCCGTCTCATGACATGATATCATGTCACAGTCGGGCGACGCGGGCCATTCCATTTTCCGGGTCGGGCGGGTTCGGTCCCGGTGTCCGGTGGCTCTCGGATTCACCCATCCGCCCGGTGGCTGATATCGAGCGCCACACTGAGCCGATTCCATGCAGCGGCAGGCATCCGGCTGCGGGCGGAAGGCGCACCGGGGCTCCCTCTCCTTCCAGGCTACGGCATTCACACATCTCAAGGGCAGCGCGGGTCCCCTCTCCTGGAAGGAGAGGGACAGGGTGAGGTGTGTGACCTTTCCGGAGAGACCTCTCACCTCACCCCAACCCTCTCCTTCCAGGAGAGGGAGCACCGGTGGGCCTCACGCCCGCATCCGGATGCCGTCGGGGGCCCTGTCTCCGCACGAGATCGGCTCGTTCGCAATTGTGTGAATCCAGTAGCCTGTTTGGGAGAGGGGACCCGCGCTTCCCGCGAGATGTGTGAAGGCCGTAGGTCCGGTGGAGCGGGCTCGACGGCAACCGGTCGGGCTCGGCGGACCCCGCCGTGCGGACGGCTTCGTCGGGCGTGAGCCCGCGCGGGGTCTTGGGGCAGCGGGCGAAGGGGCAGATGAAGTCGACGGATGCGCGATCCGGGGTTTCCGCCTCGGGAGCTTCCCTCGACGGCGCATGGGGGCCGTCCGCCACGTCAAGCGTGTCGGATGGGGCCTCGCGCCCGGCCCGGCTCAGGCCGCGCGGACCGTCGACGGGAAGCGGGAGATTTCGGCGCCGAGGTGCTCGGACTGGTGCGAGAGCTCGGACGCCGCCGACAGCACCTGACCGGCCGCCGCCCCCGTCGCCTCGGAGGCTTGCGCGACGCCCGCGATGTTGCGCGTGACGTCGCCCGTGCCGGTGGAGGCCCGGGCGACGTTGCGCACGATCTCCTGCGTCGCCGCGCCCTGCTGCTCCACGGCCGTCGCCATCGAGGTCGTCACGCCGTCGATCTCGCGGATGCGCGTCGCGATCGAGCCGATGGCCGCGACCGCCTGCCCGGTCACGCCCTGGATCTGGCCGATCCGGCTGCCGATCCGGCTGCCGATCCCCTCGGTGGCCCGTGCCGTCTGGGCGGCCAGTTCCGACGATGCCGGCGAGGCCGACCACGAGGGCCGCGAAGCAGAGCAGGCCGGTCAGCCGGCGTGCGTGCGTCTGCGTCTGCCGCCGCGATCCGGGCCTTGTCGCCTCCGGCCGCGCTCGCGGACACTCGGCATCCAGGTGTGGGAGAGATCCGGCGCATCGGCGTTGACCGCGCGCAGCCGCATCGCGCCGATCAGACCGTGGGCGAGCGGTCCGGTCACCACGGGTCCACTCGGTGTTCTCAGAACGCATGAGACTTGGATGTTCATCGGAACGCCTTCCCTCGGCGAGGATATTCAACGAGATTTATCTGAATTAAAAACTTAAATACGATCTTTGAGACAACTTCTCGACAGATTAGACTCCTCGATGGAAGCTGCGGGGACAGTGAACCTCGATCCGCCGTTCGCGCCCCGGACGCGGACCGGCGCGCCGGCACCGCCTTGACCCGGGCGCGCCGCGCTTCCATCCCACCGCCATGACCACTCCGCGCGACCACCTCTGGCGGCCCTACACGCAGATGAAGACTGCCGCCCCGCCCCTGGAGGCGGTGCGGACCCACGGCACCCGCATCGTGCTGGCCGACGGCCGCGAGCTCGTGGACGGCATCGCCTCGTGGTGGACGGCGGCGCACGGCTACAACCACCCCCATATCCGCGCCGCCGTCGCCGCCCAGCTCGAGGCCATGCCGCACGTGATGTTCGGCGGCTTCACCCACGCCCCGGCCGAGGGCCTCGCCGCCCGCCTCGCCGCCGTCCTGCCGGGCGACCTCGACCACGTGTTCTTCTCGGATTCCGGCTCGGTGGCCGTCGAGGTCGCGTTGAAGATGGCCGCCCAGATGTGGCTGAACCGGGGGGTCGCCGGGCGCACCCGCTTCCTCGCCTTCCGCGGCGGCTACCACGGCGACACCCTCGGGGCGATGTCGGTCTGCGACCCGGAAGAGGGCATGCACCGGCGCTTCGGCGCCTACCTGCCGACTCAGATTTTTTGCGATTTGCCGACGAGCGCCGAGCGGAGTGCGGCCCTCGATGCCTGCCTCGCCCGACACCGCGAAACCTTGGCGGCGGTGATCGTCGAGCCCCTGGTCCAGGGGGCCGGCGGCATGCGGATGCATCCCCCCGAAGTCCTGGCCGAGGTGGCGCGCGTCGCCCAGGCCCACGGCCTGCCCCTCATCGCCGACGAGATTTTTACCGGGTTCGGCCGCACCGGCACCCTGTTCGCCTGCGAGCAGGCCGGCATCGTCCCCGACATCCTGTGCCTGTCGAAGGCTCTGACCGGGGGCACGATGGCGCTCGCCGCCACGGTGGCGACCCGCGCCGTGTTCGACGCGTTCCGCTCCGACGACCCCGCCGCCGCCCTCATGCACGGCCCGACCTTCATGGCCAATCCGCTCGCCTGCGCGGCCGCGAATGCCAGCCTCGACCTGTTCGAGGGGGAACCCCGCCTCGCGCAGGGCCGGGCCATCGGGGAGCGCTTGGAGGCCGGCCTCGCCCCCCTGCGCGGCCGGCCCGGCCTCGCCGACGTGCGGGTGCTCGGCGCCATCGGGGCGGTCCAGTGGACCGAGGTGCCGGACCTCGCCGCGGTCAAGCGGCGCCTCGTCGAACGCGGCGTCTGGGTCCGGCCGTTCGGCGACATCGTCTACCTCACGCCGGCCCTCACCATCGACGAACCGGACCTCGACCGGCTCATCGAGGCCGTCGTGACCGTGGTGTGCGACGCGACACCCGCATGAGGCCTGCAACCCGCGGCGCGTTTTCTCGTTGCACCAGGGTCGGGAGCGGCGCGCGGGCCCCGTGGACCGTTACGGGTCCCCCCGTGGAACGTCGCGGGCCGCATTCCATGGAACGGGCGGAGGGTGCATCGTGGTGGATGAGACGACGGGCTCGGACGACGATCGGCCGGTGATCCTCCTCGTGGAGGACGAGGCGGTGACCATCATGGATCTCGGCGACGTCCTCGAGGATGGCGGCTACGAGACGGTGCAATGCGCCTCCGCCGAGCGGGCGCTGGGCCTCCTGCAGGAGCGCCCCGATATCCGCGGGCTGATCACCGACGTCGAATTGTCGGGCAAGACCAACGGGTTCGACCTCGCCAACGCGGTCTCGGCGGCGCGTCCGCACCTGCCCATCGTCATCGTCTCGGGGCGGGCCGCGCCCGATCCCGAGCGGATGCCCCCGGGCGCCCGCTTCATCGCCCGCCCGTGCACGGGCGAGGATATTCTCCATCAGCTCAAGGGCTTGCTGCCGGCCTGAACCCTCGGGCGCGGTGGTCCCGCCACCACGCCAGGGTGTCGTCGAGACCGGTGTCGAGGGTGAACCGGGGCCGGAAGCCGACCTCGTCCCGGAGACGCGCGACGGCGGCCTCGATCACCGCCGGCTCGGACGGCCCGAGCGCTTGGGCGCCGTAGTCGAGGAGGTCCGGCCGGCCGGTCCGCTGGGCCAGTCCGTCGAGGAGGGTGCGCACGGGGACGGCCGTCCCCGAGCCGATGTTGACGGCGCCCGTCACCGGGCCGTCGAGGAGCGCCGCCAAAGCGCCTGCCGCATCAAGGACATGCAGGAAATCGCGGCGCTGATGTCCCGGCGAGGTCGGGAACGCCTCGCCCGCCAGGAGGGCGTGGGCCGCGTCGCTGACGAGGCGGCCCCGGCGCTCACCGGGGCCGTAGAGGTAGAACAGCCGTCCCCACGCGAAGGACAGGCCGACGCTCGCGGCATAGGCCGAAAGAATTCGGCGGGTTCCGTCCTTGGCCGCGCCGTAGAGGGTCGCGGGACGACAGGCGCTCGTCGCCTCATCGAAGCGTGGAGAATCCCAACGATACTCGGCGCAGGTCCCGGAGACGACGAGCCGCCGGCCGCCGGCCTCGACAAAGCTTCGGGCGAGGTCGAGGCTGGCCGCGACCCAGTCGAGGTTGCTTGGCGAGGTCCAGTACCGGCCGGGCTCGGCGTCCCAGGCCAGGTGCAGGAGGTGGCTCGGCGCCACGGCGGCGACGAGGGCGCGGCGCTGGGCTTCGTCGAGGAGGTCGGCGGCATGGACGACGGCGCCGAAGATCGGCGCGCGCGCGACGGCATGGACCGCGTAGCCGCGCGCCACGAGGGCCGGCACGGCGTGGCGGCCGACGAACCCGGACGCCCCGGTGACGAGGACCCTCACGCGCTCCAGTCCGGATAAGCGAGATCGCGCTCGGCGATCACCGCGACGGGTTCGGGCCACGCCACGTCGAGGGCCGGGTCGTTCCAGCGCAGACCCCGGGCGCTGCCGGCGACGTAGGCGCGGTCGATCATGTAGAGCATCTCGGCCGCGTCGGTGAGCGCCTGAAACCCGTGGGCGAAGCCGGCCGGGATGTAGAGGGCGCAGCGGTTGTCCGCCGTCAGCTCGGCGGCGAAGCTCTTGAGATAGCTCGCGGAATCCGGCCGCAGGTCGACGATGACGTCGTGGATGGCGCCCGCCGTGCAGCGCACGAGCTTGGTCTCGGCGTGGGGGGAAGCCGAGAAATGCATCCCCCGCACGGTGCCGCGCCGGGCGTTGAACGACACGCTCGACTGGGCGAAGGCGCCGACGAGACCATGCGCCGCGAACTCGTCCGCGCAGGCGGTGCGGGCGAAGAAGCCGCGGTCGTCGGACAGGGGCTCGGGCCAGACGCGGTAGGCGCCGGCGAGGGGGGTTTCCTCGAAGCGCATGGCGTCAGGTCACGCTGAGGCGCGGAATCGCCGTGACGAAGCGCCCGCCCCAGTCGCGGATGGCGGCCATCTCCCGGGCGATCTCGTCCTTGAGGTTCCAGGGCAGGATCAGGACGTAGTCCGGCCGCAGGGCGAGCAGGTCGTCCGGCGAGACCACGGGAATCCGGCTGCCGGGCAGGAGGGTGCCCTGCTTGTGCGGCGAGCGGTCGGCCACCGCCGCCACGAGCTCGGGGCCGATGCCGCAATAGTTGAGGAAGGTGTTGCCCTTGGCCGCCGCCCCGTAGGCGCAGACCTTCGCGCCCTTCAGGCGCAGGTCGGCCAGGAAGGTCAGCGTCGCGCACTTGATCGCCACCACGTCCTCGGCGAAGGCCGCGTAGCCCTCCGCCGCGAACAGGCCGCCGACCCGCTCGGCCGCGCGGACGCGCTCCACCGCCGGGGCGGTCGAGTGCCCGGCCCCGGCATGGCCGAAGAACACCCGCAGGGAGCCGCCATGGGTCGGCAGTTCCTCGACGTCGAACACCCGCAGGCCGTGTTGCTCCAGGATGCCCGACACCACGCCGAGGGACAGATACGAAAAATGCTCGTGGTAGATGGTGTCGAACTGGCGTTCCTCGATCATCCGCAGGAGGTGCGGGAACTCGAAGGTGCCGGCCCCCTCGGGCTTCAGGAGGATGCGGAACCCCTCCACGAAGTCGTGGATGTCGGGCACGTGGGCGAGGACGTTGTTGGCCGCCGTGAGATCGGCGGAATGGCCTTCGGCCACCAGACGCCGGGCGGTCTCGGCGCCGAAGAACGCGACCTCGGTGGGCACGCCGCGGGACACGGCGACCGCGGCCACATTCGCCGCCGGCTCGACGCCGAGCGCCGGGATCCCGCGCGCGACCACGTATTGCAGGAGGTAGCCGTCGTTGCTCGCCACCTCCACGACCTTGCTGTCGGCCCCGAGACCGAAGCGGGCCTGCATCGCCGCGACATAGGCCTCGGCATGCGCCAGCCAGCCGGCGGAAAAGCCTGAAAAGTAAGCGTAATCCGAAAAGATCGCCTCCGGCGTCTCGAAGGCTTCGAGCTGCACGAGGTGGCAGGTGTCGCAGACGAAGGCGTGGAGCGGGTGGAACATCTCGCCCCTCCCGGCCCGGTCGGCCGGCACGTAGGCGTTGGCCAGCGGCGACAGGCCGAGATCGGCCACGGTGCGGGCGAGGGGCGCGCCGCAGGCGCGGCAGGCGGGTCGGGTCACGGCGCTCACGCTCCCAGGGTCTCGTAGGCGCCGATCTGCGCCAGGGTCAGGTCGAGGGCCGAGGCCCCCTGCGCCTGGGCCCGGTGCCAGGACGTGGTCCAGGCGAGGGCCGCGTCGAGGCGCAGGCGCCGGTCCCAGCCGAGGGTGGCGCGGGCCTTGGAGGCATCGACCTTGAGGAAGGTCGCCTCGTGCGGATGGGTCTTCTCGGACAGGTGCCAGGCGGCACCCTGCCCCCAGGCCTGGGCCAGGGTCTCGACGACGGACGAGACCGGCCGGCAATCCTCGTCGGCCGGGCCGAAATTCCAGGCCTCGGCGACGGACGCCCCGTTCCGGGCGCACAGGGCCTCGGCGAGACGCAGGTAGCCGCTCAGGGGTTCGAGGACGTGCTGCCAGGGCCGGGTGGCATGGGGCGCGCGGATCTCGACGGAGCGGCCGGCCAGGAAGGCCCGGACGATGTCGGGAATCAGCCGGTCCTCGGACCAGTCGCCGCCGCCGATGACGTTGCCGGCCCGGGCCGTGGCGACGCGGCAGTCGCGCTCGGCGAGGAACGAGGCGCGGTAGGCGCCGGTGACGAGTTCGGCGCAGGCCTTGGAGCTGCTGTAGGGATCGTGGCCGCCCAGCGCCTCGGTCTCGCGGTAGCCGTAGGGCCATTCGCGGTTGGCGTAGGCCTTGTCGCTCGTCACCACCACGACGGCACGCACGGACGGGGTTTCCCGCACGGCCTCCAGTACGTGGGCGGTGCCCATGACGTTGGTGGCGTAGGTGGCGAGGGGATCGCGGTAGGACGGGCGCACCAGGGCTTGGGCGGCCATGTGGATCACGATCTCGGGACGCGTCGCGGCGAGGCATGCGCGCACGGGCTCCAGGCCGCGGATGTCGCCGAGATGCGAATCCATGCGCCCGGAGAGGCCGGCGCCGTCGAACAGGTTCGGGCGGGTTTCGGGCGGCAGGGCGAGGCCGCTCACCCGCGCGCCGAGGCGTTCCAGCCACAGGCTCAGCCACGCGCCCTTGAAGCCCGTATGCCCGGTGACGAGCACCGAGCGTCCGGCCCAGAAGGCCGGGTCGGGGTTGCGGGCACCCGCGTTCGGCGAAGGAATGGGACTCTGCAAGCCGTCGCGTCTCCGGATCGCGACTCCCTACACCGGGACGGCGCCGGTGTCAGTTCGCGCCTACCAGCATTTCCACGGCGCCTGCCCGCCGGCCCACAGGGCCTCGAGGTGGTTCTTGTCGCGCAGGGTATCCATGGCCTGCCAGAAGCCGGTGTGGACGTAGGCCGAGAGTTCGCCGTCGCGGGCCAGGCGCTCCAGGGGCTCGGCCTCCCACACGGTACTGTCGCCGGCGATGTGATCGAGGGCGGGCGGCGACAGCACGAAGAAGCCGCCGTTGATGGTCGCCCCGTCGCCCGCCGGTTTTTCGCGGAAGCTGCGCACGGCGCCGCCGTCGAGTTCGAGGGCGCCGAAGCGGCCCGGCGGGGTCACGGCCGTGAGCGTGGCGAGACGCCCGTGGGACTTGTGGAAGGCGGCGAGCGCCGTGAGATCGACATCGGCGACGCCGTCGCCGTAGGTCATGAAGAAATCGTCGTCGCCGAGATAATCGCGTACCCGCTTGAGACGGCCGCCCGTCATGGTGGTCTCGCCGGTCTCGATGAGGGAGACGCGCCAGTCCTCGGCGGCGCTGCGGTGGAAGTCGACATGGCCCGCTCCGACGTCGATGGTCACGTCGGACAGGTGCAGGCGGTAGTTCAGGAAGAACTCCTTGATGACGTAGCCCTTGTAGCCGAGGCAGATCACGAACTCGCGCACGCCGTGGGCCGCGAAGATCTGCATGATGTGCCACAGGATCGGCCGCCCGCCGATTTCCAGCATGGGTTTCGGCCGGGTCACCGTCTCTTCCGACAGGCGCGTCCCGAGACCGCCCGCGAGGATCACTGCCTTCATGGTTTCCCCCGCCCGCCCGCGTGCGGCGGCCCACGATTAGTCGGGGGGGACCGACCCGTCCAGGCAGACCGCCGGCGACGAAATCCCGGGCCGTGTCACATCGGCGTCACGACTCCCCTGGCAGATGCCGAGTCGGCGATGGACGGGCCCGGAAATTCCGGCGCGGACCCACCGTTTGCGCGCTATGATGCGAAGGGAACGCGGCGATGCGGGCGGTTGACGAGCGATCCGGCCCCGAGGCGATCCTGGACCGCGCGCCGATCGCCGACGGACGTTCCCTTGCCCTTCCCCATTCCCTCCTCCCGGGTGCCGAGCGGACCATGAGCAAGTCGGACAAGCGCATCCGCCCGCCGGGGTCCAAGGGCGATTCCGAGCAGGGTGTCCCGGGATCGAAGGATGCCCCCGGGTCCAAGAATGTTCCCGGGTCGAAGATCGTGCCTGGATCGAAGAGCGTCGGCTGGGCCCTGGTCCAGGCGGCGCGCCTTCACCGCTCGCGGGTCGGCGACCGGCTCGCGGCCCTCGACCTGTTCGCGGGCCAGGAACAGGTGGTCCAGGCGCTGGCCGCCTCCGGCACCATGACCATGGGGGATCTGGCCGCCACCCTGCGGGTGCGCCCGCCGACGGCCTCGAAGACCATCTCGCGCCTCGCCGCCCTCGGCTTCGTCGAGCGCCGGGCCGAGGCGGGCGACGGGCGCATCGTGCGCGTGCGTCTCACCGAGATGGGGCTCGCCAAGGCCGAGGCCATCGAGCGGATCGGCGAGGCCGTCGAGGCCGAGCTGCTCGCCGGCTTCGACGGCAAGGAGCGCCGCCGCCTGCGCAAGCTCCTGCGCAAGGCCGCCCGCAACCTCGCCGCCATCTCCGGCGCCCTGGGCCACGAGGTCGAGGGCGACGCCGAGATCGACGAGGACGACGCGGAAGCCGATGGGATCGTCTCGGCGCTCTGAGCCGGCAATCCTACAGCATCGCGTCCTGAGCGAGGCGATACGCGCGCCCGAGCTCGCGGTAGCCCTCGACGACGCGGGCCATCATCGTGCGCTTGCCCTCGTCGAGGGGGCCGAGGACCCGGGCGGGTCGCCCGCCCCAGAGGTGGCCGCCCTCCAGCAACTGGCCCGGATCGGTGGTGGCGCCGGCCGCCAGCAGCACGTCGTCGGCCACCACGGTGCCGGGGGCGACGACGCAGCCGATGCCGATGAGGCTGCGCGCACCGATGCGGCAATCGGCGAGCCGCACGTTGTGGCCGATGGTGGTGTCGCGGCCGATGACGACGCCCTCGGCACGGGTGCGGATCACCGTGTTGTCCTGGATGTTGGTGTCGGCACCCACCACGATGGGACCGACGTCGGCGTTGAGATCGCAGGAGAACAGGACGGTCGAGCCCGCCCCGAGGGCGATGCGGCCGCGCAGGCGTGCCGTGCGGGCGACGAACACGCTCGCCTCCGTCTCGGCGGCGTCCGCCTCGGGCGGCTGGGGCAGATCGCCGGAGGCCTCGCGCAGGCGCTCGGCCCGCTCGGCGATCTCCGGCAGGGTGATGGGGCGCAGGGGCTTGGCCGGGCTGCCCGCATAGGCGAAGCCGGCCGCCAGGTGCCCGCGGGGAAACACCGTGGCGCCGGCCTCGATGAGCACGCCATCCTCCACCGTGGCCCCGTCGAGGACGATGACGTCGTCCTCGATCACCACGTCGGAGCCGACGGTGCAGGCATGCACCACGGCGTTGCGGCCGACCGTCACCCGGTCGCCCACGCGGGTCGCGTAGGACTGGGTGGCGATGTGGACCGTGGAGCGGTGTCCGAGCCAGAACCGTTCGCCGACGGTCACCACCTGCCCGTCGGCGCGGATCACGCTGTCGTCGCCGAGCCAGGCCTGCGCCCCAAGGGTGGCGGCGCCGATCACCGTGCTGCCGCGTCCGCACCAGACGGGCCGAGCGGAGAAGACGGGCAGAACGCCGTCATGGGACAGGATCAGGTCGGGGGTCACGCGGGCGGTCTCCTTCGAGGCCCGGTGGCGCGGACCGGGACGAGGGGCATATAGGTCTTTCGGGACCGGGCGGACATGCTCGGCCGCGAAGCGGCGTTCGCGGCGTGGGGTCCGCGCCCACCAATGTCCTGTCGCCGCGCCGTGCTCAAGAGCAATCGAGCGCCCCCGTACCAGCGAGCCGCCATGACCGCACCGACCCCCGACGTCAGCATCCAGGCCGAGCCCTTCGACGTGGCGCACGAGATCGCGGCCCTGACCCGCGACCTCCAGGGCCGGGCCGGCGCCATCGTGACCTTCACCGGCCTGTGTCGCGACGAGGACGGGCGTCTCGCGGGCCTCGAACTCGAACACTACCCCGGCATGGCCGAGGCCGAGATCGGCCGGGTGGTGGAGACCGCCCGCGCCCGCTGGCCGCTCCAGGGGGTGCGGGTCATCCACCGCCACGGCCTCGTGGCCCCCGGCGACGGCATCGTCCTCGTGATCACGGCAGCGGGCCACCGGATCGCGGCCTTCGAGGCGGCGAGCTTCCTCATGGACTACCTCAAGACGCAGGCACCGTTCTGGAAGCGCGAGCACCTCGTCGGCGGCGCGGTCGGTGGCTGGGTCGAGGCGACGCAAGCCGACGAGGCCGCAACCGCGCGTTGGCGCTAGGGCGTCCACAGGCAAGCCGTCGCCCGGCCTTGTGCCGACGGGCCCCGCATGTGCCGGGTCAGCGCCCGATCTCAGGAGTTCACCCGATTTCCATGCCCGATACCCGGCCCGACACCCGGCCCGATCCCCATGCGGCCCCGCCAGGGGCCGGCCCGCAGCCGCGGGGCTGGTCCCATGCCGTCTCGGGCATCGCCATCGTGGCCTTCGCCGCGTTCCTGGCCCTCGCTTGGAGCGCGGTCTCGACGCTGATGCTCATCTTCGCCGGCATCCTGCTCGGGGTGTTCCTCGACGGATTGACCCAGCTCCTCGGCAAGGTGCTGCCCGCCGGGCGCGGCCTGCGCCTCAGCCTGGTCAGCCTCGTGCTCGCCGGCCTCAGCCTGTCGATGGTCGCCTTCGGCGGCGCGACGATCATGCAGCAGGGCCGCGACCTCGGGCAGACCGTGGCGTCCCAGGCCGGCACCGTGCGCGACCGGCTCAAGGCGTACGGCATCGACGTGCCCGGCCTCTCCGCACCGAAGACGGCGCCGGACGGGCAAGCCACCCCGGAGGATGGCAAGGACAAGGACGGGTCCGACCCCAAGGGCAAGAAGCAGGGTGGCCTCGCCGGCCTCGCCTCGGGCGCCATGGAGAGCCCGGGCTCCCTCCTGTCGGATGCCGGCAGCGTCCTCGGTCCGGCGGCCAGCGTGGTGATCGCCCTGTTCGGGGCCCTGGGCAACGTCCTCGTCATCGTGTTCCTCGGCCTGTCCTGCGCGGCCGATCCGGGTGCCTACCGCGACGGCCTCGTGCGCTTCGTGCCGCCGCGCCACCGCGAGCGGGCGCGGGCCCTCCTCGACGGCATGGGCGAGACCCTGCGGCACTGGCTTTTCGGCCAACTCATCACCATGGCGGTGATCTTCCTGTGCACCTGGGCGGGCCTGAGCTTCCTTGGAATCGGCGGAGCGCTGATCCTCGGCCTCCAGGCCGGTCTCCTCGCCTTCATCCCGACCATCGGTCCCCTCATCGCGGGCGTGGTCATCATCCTGGCGGCCCTGGCCTCGGGCCTCACGGCGGTCCTCGGCGCCCTGGGCGTCTACCTCGCCGTGCAGACCCTGGAGAGCTACGGCCTGACGCCGTACATCCAGAAGCGGGCCCTCGATATCCCGCCCGCCACCATCTTCGCCGGGCAGCTCGTGCTCGGCGTGCTGTTCGGCCTGTGGGGCATCGCCCTGGCCCTCCCCCTGATGGCGGTGATCAAGGTGCTGCTGGCGCAGCTCTACATCGAAGACACCCTGAAGGAGGACGCCGAGGCCTGAAGGGGCGCCGCCGTCAGGCGGGCTCGTCCTCGGCGTCGGACAGGGGGTGGAGATCGCGCACCATCCCCTTCAGGCGCTCGTCGAGGATGTGGGTGTAGATCTGGGTCGTGGCGATGTCGGCATGGCCCAGCAGCTCCTGCACGATGCGGAGATCCGCGCCGTTCTGCAGGAGGTGGCTGGCGAAGGCGTGGCGCAGGACGTGGGGACTGACCCGGTCCGGGCGTAGCCCCGCCGCGGCGGCGACCTCCTTGAGGTCGCGGGCGAAGGATTGCCGCGTGAGGTGTCCGCTCGCGCTGTCGGCGGGAAACAGCCACGGCCCGTCGGGACCCGGGCGGGCGAGGTGGTCGCGCATGGCGGCGCGGGCCATCTCCGTCAGCGGCACCAGGCGCTCGCGCCCGCCCTTGCCCTTGACCACGAGGTAGCGCTCCCGCGTCGATCCCGCCGCCCGCGGCAGGGCGATGAGCTCGGAGACGCGCAGCCCCGTGGCGTAGAGCAGTTCGATGAGGCACAGCATCCGCCGGCTTCGCCCCGTGCCGTCCGCCTCGGCCTGCCCCCGGGCGGCGGCCAGGAGGGCGTCGACCTCGGTGACCGACAGCACCTTGGGCAGCGTCCGGCCCTTGCGCGGCGCGGCCACGGGCGCGCTCGGGTCCCCCTCGGCGAAGCCTTCCGCGTAGAGGAACCTGTGGAAGCCGCGGATGCAGGAGAGGCGCCGGGCGGCGGAGGCCGCGGAGAGGCCGCGGGTCTCGAGGTCCGCCATGTAGGCCCGCACCGGCCCGGCCTCGATCCGCACGGGGTCGCGGCCGTCACGGGTCAGGGCGGCGAGATAATCGGACAGGTCGCGGCGATAGGCGCTGAGGGTGTTGGCCGCCGCCCCGCGCTCGGCGGCGAGCATGTCGAGGTAGCCCTGGATCAGCGCCTCGCCCGACGGGTCCTCCGACGTCGGCGCCGTGCTCACCGGCCGGGGGGCTGGAGCTTGGACGCCGGAATCGTCACGCTCATCTCGCGCGGCGTCGGCACCACCAGGGTCGCCAGGGCGAACAGGCCCGCGAAGGCGAGGCCGCCCAGGATGGCGAGGGTGGCGAGAAAACGGAACAGGGTCGGCACTCGGACGAACCTCGATCGCGGGGCGCAAGGGGGAGGGAAATGCGGCGCCGATGGCGCAAGGGCAAGTCATCGGTGACAAGTCATCGGTTGCACCATGGAGGGCGCGCCGTGGCAATGACTTCGCGGCCACAGGTTGCGGCGCAATAGGCGCGTCGCTGCGCCGGGACGCGGGCGGACCATCGGGTTTTCGTGCACGCCCCGCGGGCGCCGCTTCGCCCGATCCTCAAAACGCGCTAAGACCCGCGCAACGATGCGAAGAAGCCGATGACCGAAGCCGAGCCTCAGGGCACCGCGCCCCCGGGCGACCCCATCGAACTGCGCCTGCGCCGCGCCCTGGGCGACCGTTCCATCGTGCTCGTCGGCCTCATGGGGGCCGGCAAGAGCACGGTCGGCCGGCGCCTGGCCTCACGCCTCGGCCTGATGTTCCGGGATGCCGACATCGAGATCGAGACGGCGGCCAAGCTGACGATCCCGGACATCTTCGCCATCTACGGCGAGCCGAGCTTTCGCGATGGCGAGGAGCGGGTGATCGCCCGGCTCATGCGCGAAGGCCCCCTGGTCCTCGCCACGGGCGGGGGCGCCTTCATGCGCGCCACGACCCGGGAGCGGATCGCCGAGCGCGGCGTCTCGATCTGGCTCAAGGCCGAACTCGACGTGCTCATGCGCCGGGTCCGCAAGCGCGGCGGCCGTCCCCTTCTCCAGACCGAGGACCCCGAGGAGACCCTGCGCGGATTGATGGAGGTGCGTCACCCGGTCTACGCCACGGCCGACGTGGTGGTGGTCTCCCGCGACGTCGCCCACGACCGCGTGGTGCAGGACGTGATGGAAGCCCTCGACGCCCATCTCAACGGCGCCCGCCACCAAGGAATCGCAGCCCAGTGACCGACCGCCTGACGGTGGGCGTCCCCCTCGACCAGGGCCGCGCCTACGAGATCCTCATCGGCCGTGGCCGGCTGGACGAGGCCGGGGCGCGGATCGCGGCGCTGGGCGCACGGGCCGCCGTCATCGTCACCGACACCAACGTCGCCGCCCTCTACGGCGAGCGCCTGAGCGCGAGCCTGGAAGCGGCGGGCCTGCGCTCCGGCCGCGTCACCGTGGCGCCGGGCGAGGCCTCGAAAAGCTACGCGACCTACGCGGAGGTCTGCGACGGGCTGCTGGCCCACAGGGTCGAGCGCGGCGACATCGTCGTGGCTTTGGGCGGCGGCGTCGTCGGCGATCTCGCGGGGTTCGCCGCCGCCACCCTCCGGCGCGGCGTGCGCTTCGTCCAGGCGCCAACCTCGCTCCTGGCCCAGGTCGACTCGTCCGTCGGCGGCAAGACCGGCATCAATTCGCCGCTCGGCAAGAACCTCATCGGCGCGTTCCACCAGCCGCGCCTGGTGCTCGCCGATACCGGCACCCTCGACACCCTGTCCGAGCGCGAGATGCGCGCCGGCTACGCGGAAGTCGCGAAGTACGGCCTCATCAACGACGCGGCGTTCTTCGACTGGTGCGAGGCGCATTGGGCCGGCATCTTCTCCGGCGGCCCGGAACGCGACGAGGCCGTGGCGATCTGCTGCCGGTCCAAGGCCGGCGTGGTGGTGCGCGACGAGCGCGAGGACGGGGAGCGCGCCCTGCTCAACCTCGGCCACACCTTCGGCCACGCCCTGGAACGCCTGACGCGCTACGACTCCGCCCGCCTCGTCCATGGCGAGGGCGTCGCCATCGGCCTCGCCCTCGCCTTCCGGTTCTCGGCCCGCCTCGGCCTGTGTCCGGGCCAGGATGCGGGCCGCGTCGCCAACCACCTGGCCCTCGCCGGCCTGCCCACCACCCTCGGGGCGGTGCCGGGCGGCTGCGGCGACGCCGACACCCTCCTCGACGCCATGGCGCAGGACAAGAAGGTCCGCGACGGGGCGCTGACCTTCATCCTCGCCCACGGGATCGGCCGGAGCTTCATCGCGCCCGGCATCGATGCGGCCGAGGTCCGAGCCTTCCTCACGGACGAACTGCGCACCGACTGAGCCTGTGGCCATCGATCCGACGACCAACCGCGATCCCACCGGCCGGACCGTGCCGGGGGCCGCCCGGGGACCGAGGGTGGCGAATGCTCCCCGCCTCCTCGATGTCGGCGAAGCCGCGCTCGTCGTCGAGTTCGGGCAGGCCGTCGATCCCGCCGTGCACGACAGGGTCCTCGCCCTCGACGCCGCCCTGGGCGCCGCCTCGGTGGCCGGGCTGGGCGAATGCGTACCGACCTACCGCTCGCTGACGATCCACTACGATCCCCTGATCCTCGACCGGGCACAGCTGTGCCGGACCGTCACGGACCTCCTGGCCTCGGCTGTCCCGCGGCCGCGGGCCGGACGGCTCTGGACGGTGCCATGCTGCTACGATCCGGCGCTCGCCGAGGACATCGAGGCCGTCGCCGCGTGGGCCGGCCTCCCGGCGGCGCAGGTCGCCGCGCGCCATGCCGCCGCCGATTACCGCGTCTACATGTACGGCTTCGCGCCGGGCTTCGCCTATCTCGGTGGCCTCACCGCCGATCTCGGCATCGCGCGACGCGAGAGCCCGCGCCCGCCCCACCCCGCCAACGCCATCCTGATCGGCGGCGGCCTCGCGGCCGTGGCGACCGTGCCGATGCCGACGGGCTGGTACGTGATCGGCCGGACCCCCGAGCGGCTCTATTCCGGGGCCCGCCGCCGGACCTTCCTCGTCGAGGCCGGGGACACCCTGCGGTTCGAGCCCATCGACGCCGCGACCTTCGCCGGGCTCGAGGGGCGGGCCGCCGGCGGCGAGATCATCGCCCGGATGGAGGGCTGACGATGGACGCGACGCTCAGCATCCTGTCGGCCGGCGGCGGCATCACCCTCCAGGACGCGGGACGCCACGGCTACCTGCGCTACGGCATCACGCCGGCGGGGCCCATGGACCCCCTCGCCCATGCCGGCGCCAACCGGGCCCTGGACAATCCGCCGGACACCACCGCCATCGAGATCTCCCTCGGCGGCGTGTCCCTGACCGTCACGGGCGCCGCCCTCGACGTCAGTCTGGTCGGCGGCGGCTTCCGCATCGATCACGACGGCTGGCCCCTGCCCTGCGCGACGGCCCTGACCCTGAAGCCGGAGGCGCGCCTGACGGTCCGGGCCGGGCCGACGGGCGCGTGGTGCTACCTCGGCGTCGCGGGCGCCATCGATGTGGCGCCGACCCTCGGTTCGACGGCGACCCACACCCGGTCCGGGATGGGCGGCCTCGACGGCCGGGCGCTCCGGGCCGGCGACGCCGTGCCCATCGCACGGCCCCGCGCCGCCCTCGGCGAGCCCTCGATCCTCGAACTCCCTTGGCTCGATCGGCCGCCGGGGACGATCCGCGTCGTCCTCGGTCCCCAGGACGATCACTTCGACCCGGCGGTCGTCGCGGCCTTCCTCGCCGGTCCCTGGCGCATCGGCGCCCGGGGCGACCGCATGGCCTGCTTCCTGGAGGGCGACCCGATCCGGGCGCGGGACCACAACATCGTCTCCGACGGGATCGCCATGGGGGCGATCCAAGTGCCGGGCACGGGCCAGCCCATCGTCCTGATGGCCGATCGGCAGCCGACGGGCGGATATCCGAAGATCGCCACCGTGATCGGCGCCGATCTCGGACGCCTCGCCCAGGCGCGGGCCGGCGACAGCGTGCGCTTTGCCGCCGTCTCGGTTTCGGAGGCCGTGCAGGCGCGGCGCCTGGCGCAGGAAGCCCTCGCCGGGCCCATCGGGCGCCGGCCCCTCGTGCGGACCGACTTCACCTCCGAGTTCCTGCTGGCCCGAAACCTCATCGACGGCGTGGTGGGATAGGCTCGCCGGAACGGCGGCACCGGGCCGACCGCCAAGTGGCCGGTCACGCGGCCCATCACGCCGACGGCGGGAAGGTCACGCGGACCCGCAGGCCGGGCTGGTTGTCCGCGAGCGTCAGGGCGGCGGCGTGCAGCTCCGCCACGGCCGCCACCAGGGGCAGGCCGAGGCCGTGCCCCTTCGCGCCGCGGCTCTTCTCGACGCGATAGAAGCGCCGCAGCACCTTGTCCCGCTCCGAAGCGTCGATGCCCGGCCCGTCATCGGCCACGGCCGCGACGACGCGCCCGCCGGCGCAGGTCAGGTCCAGGGCGATGGTCGTCCCCACCGGCGTATGGTGCAGGGCGTTCTCGACGAGATTGGCGAAGAGCTGGACCAGCAATTCGCGGTCGCCGTCGATGCGGATATCCGGCTCGACCGTGCAACGCAGCCGGCGCCCGCCATCCTCGACGGCGGGCGCGTAGGCCTCCCCGACGGTGCGCAGGACGTCCGACAGGTCGATCGACCGGAAGCCGGCCCGCCGCGCGCCGGCCTCGATCTGCGCGATGCGCAGCAGGGCCGTGAAGATCTCCAGGATCTCGTCGATCTCCCCCACCGCCCGATCGATGGACGCGCCGTACTCGGGAACCGTCGCGGCCGTCCTGCCGGAGGCGAGCAGGCCGTGCCGCAGGCGGGTGAGCGGCGTGCGCAGATCGTGCGCGACGTCGTTGGTCACCTGCCGGAGCGTCTCCAGCAGGCCGGCGATCCAGTCGAGCATCCGGTTCAGCGTCAGCGACAGCCGGTCGAAATCGTCGCCCGATCCCGACAGGGCGATGCGGCGCCCGAGATCGCCCGCGATGATCGCCTCCGCCGTGCGGGTCACCGCATCGACCCGGGCGAGCAGGCGGCCCGAGACCACGAGGCCGAGGCCGAGGCCGAGGGCGACCGACGCCGCCAGGGCGATGGCGAAGGCGCGTTTGAGGATCGCGCTCACCTCCCTGATGCCCTGGAGGTTGTCGGAGACGACGAGGACCGTCCCGTCGCCGAGCCTGTGCGTCGCCGCGATCATCGGCTGGGCAAGCCTGCGTCCGCCGATCTCGGAGACCGGCCGCGCCGCCGTATCGGCCTGCCCCGCGAGGGCGGCGAGATCCGGGTTGCCGATCCCGACCCGACCATCGGTCTCGACGATCGCGTGGCTCATGCGGCCGCCCCCGCGCGCGAACCGCCCGTTGAGCGCCACATCCAGGTCGACGCGCCCGCCATGGACGAACTCGTCCACCAGCGCACCGATCTCGTTGTCGATCCGCTGCTGGGCCTGCTGCCGGAGCGCGGAGGTCAGCTGGATCTCGACCAGGACCCCCAGCACCGCCACCGACGACACGAACGCGGCCGTGTAGAGCAGCGCAAAGCGGAAGCCGACGCTGCGGACGAGCTTGTGCCGGGTCACGTTTCCGCCAGGCCGCGCAGGGCGATCATGCGGGGCGGTCACGCAGGATGTATCCGGAGCCGCGCACGGTCTCGATCAGCCCGCGGTCGAAGGTCCGGTCCACCTTGGCGCGCAGGCGGCTCATGTGGGTTTCGACGATGTTCGTCGTCGGGTCGAAGTGGAAATCCCAGACGTTCTCGAGGAGCTGGCGGCGTGTCACCAGGGATCCGGCATTGCGCATCAGAAACTCGAGAAGCCGGAATTCCCGCGGCTGCAGATCGATCGTGCGGCCGGCACGGCGCACGGCGCGCGCCATCAGGTCCATCTCGAGATCGGCGGCACGCAGGACCGTCACCACGGTGGCGATGGGCGGGCGGCGGGCCAGGGCGTTCACCCGGGCGAGCAGTTCGGCGAAGGCGAAGGGCTTGACGAGATAGTCGTCTCCCCCCGCTTCGAGGCCCTCCACACGATCGTCGATGCCCGACATCGTGGTCAGGAACAGCAGGGGCGTCGGAATCCGTGCTGCGCGCAGCCGCCGCGTCAATTCAAGACCGTCGAGCCCCGGCAGCATGCGATCGACGATAGCGACGGCATGGCCGCCCGCGAGGGCAAACTTCAGGCCGGATGGTCCGTCAGCGGCGCGTTCGACGGTGTGCCCGGCCTCCGTCAGCTCGAACGCCACGAATTTGGCGGTCACCGCATCGTCCTCGATCAGCAGGATCCTCACGACGCCCGCTCCACGGGGGGGTGCGCGCGCCCAGCGAATGAACCGGCGCATCTGTTGTTTGAACGCAACATATTGATGGACCCGAGGCTTAAAGTTTCAGTTCCAGCCTCTCATTGCCGGGACGTGACATAAATCAGAGAACTTCATGAAGCACTACCAAGTCGATCGCAACAAATCTTGATTTTCATACTAATAATAATAGTTCTAAACTAGAAACGTTGGCAATCCGTAATTTGACCCCTCCCCGAGTGACGACGCCTAAGCGATCCTGGGACGACAAGCCTCGCGGAACGTTGGGGCACCGTCCTTGGGCGTCATCTTGGCGGTGGGGGTTTTATCCGTGGCAATGAAGATCAGGCGCGCTCTGGCGCAGTCATTCCTGGCGACGACGGCGCTCGCCTCCGGCATCGGGTTCGGTTCGCTCGACGCCCGCGCGCAGGCGCCGACGCCGGCCCGCGGCACGCCCGTGCAGCCCTTGGCGGGCGGAGCCGTGACCCTCGACCAGCTCAGCGTCGAGGGCCAGGGCGGCACCAGCGTCGGCTACCTGACAAAGCGGACCCGCAGCGCGACGAAGACCGACACGCCCCTCATCGACACGCCGCAATCGGTGACCGTCGTCACCCAGGCGCAGATCCGCGACCAGGGCTTCCAGTCCATCGAGGAGGCGGTGCGCTACGTGCCGGGCATCATCCCGCATCAGGGCGAGGGCAACCGCGACGACCTCATCATCCGCGGCCAGCGCTCGAACGCGGACTTCTACGTCAACGGCGTGCGCGACGACGTCCAGTATTTTCGCGACCTGTACAACACCCAGCGCATCGAGGTGCTCAAAGGGCCCAACGCCCTCGTCTTCGGGCGCGGCGGCGGCGGCGGCGTCATCAACCGGGTGCTGAAGGAGGCCGACGGCATCCCGATCCGCGAGATCCTGGTCCAGGGCGGCCAGTACTTCAACAAGCGCGTCGCCGTCGATGTCGGCGACCGGGTCAGCGACAGCGTGTTCTTCCGCATGAACGGCGTGTTCGAGGATACCGGGACCTATCGCGACTTCGTCGATATCCGCCGCTACGGCTTCAATCCGACGATGACCTTCCTGCTCGGACCGGCAACGACCCTGAAGCTGTCGTATGAGTACTTCCACGACGAGCGAAACACCGATCGCGGTATTCCCTCGCAGTTCGGCCGGCCGTACAATTACCGCAACAACATCGGGACGTATTTCGGCAATCCGGGCTTGAGCTACGCCAGGGTCGATGCCAACATCGCCACCGCGACCCTCGACCATCTGTTCGATTCCGGCGTCGCCGTGCACAGCACCCTGCGGTTCGCCGATTATCAGAAATTCTATCAGAACGTGTTTCCGGGCAGCGCGGTCAACGCCGCCGGGACATCGGTTAACATTACCGCGTACAACAACGAGACGCCGCGGACGAACTACTTCTCCCAGAACGACTTCACCTACAAGTTCGACACCGGATTCCTGAAGCACACGCTCCTGGCCGGGTTCGAGCTCGGCTACCAGGAGGGGCGCGCCTTCCGTGAGGAAGGCTTCTTCTCCAACGGAACCTCGACACTCGCCGTCAACCCGCTTTTTCCAACGTCGCGCGCGCCGGTGACCTTCCGTAACATCCCGACCGGCGCCAACAGCCGCTACAACCTCGGGCTCGCGGCCGTCTATGCGCAGGATCAGATCGAGATCGGGCCGCACCTTCAACTCATCGGCGGCCTGCGCTACGACCACTTCGATTTCACGGCCAACAACCTGAACGCGACCGGTGCCACACCCGTCCGCACCAACCGGATCGACAACCTGCTCTCGCCGCGTGCCGGCATCGTGCTGAAGCCCCTCGAAAACCTCGCTTTCTACGGCAGCTACAGCGTCTCCTACCTGCCGTCCTCGGGCGACCAGTTCGGCTCCCTGGCGCCGGGTCTGGCGATCTCGCAGCCGGAGCGGTTCGAGAATGCGGAGGTCGGGATCAAGTACGACGTCTCGCCGGCGCTCCAGCTCACCGGCGCCCTGTACAACCTCGACCGCTTCAACCAGCGTCTGAACGACTCGAACCGGCCGGGCCTCTTCCTGCCCACCGGCCAGACCAACACGCAGGGCGCCGAGATCGGGGCCAACGGCTACGTCACCGACTGGTGGCAGGTGGCCGGCGGCTACGCCTTCACCGACGCCACCATCACCAGCGGCTTCGGCACGGCGGCCCAGGGCTTCCGGCCCGGAAACCGCGTCGGCCTCGTGCCCTTCAACGCCTTCACCCTGTGGAACAAGTTCGACGTGACGCGGGAATTCTCGTTCGGCATCGGCTACATCCAGACCGGGCACACATTCGCCTCGTCGGACGACACGGTGCGGCTGCCGGGCATCACCCGGTTCGATCTCGGCCTGTTTTATCGGGTCAACGAGTTCTGGCGGGCACAGGTCAACATCGAGAACCTCTTCGACCGCCGCTACATCGCCACGGCCGACGGCAACAACAACATAGGTCCCGGTGCGCCGCGCCTCGTCCGCTTCCAGGTGATCGCACGGTTCTGAGGGCGAGCGCACCTCCGGCGGCCCGGCACGCGATCCTGTTCCGGGCCCCGTCACGGGGAAGCCGCAGGCGCGGATCACCCCTCGTGCCGGGGCGCCGACCAGGGGCGGCCGAACGGACCGCCTTTCCTCCGCATCGACATGAACGGGCGGCGTTCGCGTCGATGCGACGGATCCTTGCACCGGCCCACCGTATTTGAACCGGTTGCCATGGGTCGGTTCGTGACGATGGATTTTGACGTCCCTCGCCGATGAGACCGACGTGACGTCATCGTGAACCCGGCCTGCACGGCCTCGCCCGCGCGGTGGCGCCCGCCATACCCCGGGAATCGCACGATCGTCCCGGAGAGGGGCCAGTCTGCCGCCAGGGCCTGCTCCATCCCGATACCCGCCGGAGGCCTGAGCCTTTGAGCGGAATGACCAGTTGGGATAGCGTTCCAATCGTGCCGAGCCGGCCGCCCCGTCATTCGGATGCGGGTGCCTCGACGGCGTGGAACCGATCAATGGCGCTGGACGCCCCGACCCTGTTGCTGGTGACGGTGATCCTGACCTTCATGGTCGGGAGCCTGTTCCTGCTGTCCTGGAGCCAGGCCCGGCAGATGCACGCCCTGGCGATCTGGGGCCTCGCCCACCTCGTCGGCGGCGTCGGCTCGGCCCTTCTCGCCCTGCGCGGACAGATCCCGGATCCGCTGTCCATCGGCCTCGCCAACACCCTGACGATCGGCGCCTACGGACTGATCTGGAACGGCGTCCTCGCCTTCGAGGGGCGGCGCCTGCGGCCGTGGCCGGTCATCCTCTGCGTCGCCCTCTGGAGCGGCGCGTGCCTGGTGCCGGACTTCTTCGCCTCCATCGCGGCGCGGATCGTCCTGGCATCCGCCATGGCCGCCGGCTTCTGCTTGTCCATGGCGGCCCTGATCTGGAAGGGGCGGACGGAGCCCCTGGTCTCCCGCTATCCGGCCACGATCCTGCTTGCCGCCTACGGGATCATGTACGCCGTGCGCATCCCCATGGCGGTCCTGAGCCCACCCCAACCCATGGGGGTCCATCCCCTCCAGACGCCCGCCTTCGCCATCCTGGTGTGCCTCGGGATGCTCTTCACCGTGGCCCTCGCCTTCGTCTTCATGGCGCTCACCAAGGAGCGCGCCGAACGCCTCCAGCGCCTGGCCGCCGATACGGACCCGCTCACGGGCATCGCCAACCGGCGGGCCTTCGTCGCCGGGGCGACGGCGACCCTGAGCGCACCGGACCGGGCGGCGACCCTGTTGCTGTGCGATCTCGACCATTTCAAGCGCGTCAACGACACCTACGGCCATGCCGTGGGCGACGCCGTGCTCGTCGGCTTCTGCCGTGTCGCCGAGATCCTGATGCCGCCCGGCACCATCGTCGGCCGCATGGGTGGGGAGGAGTTCGCCTGCCTGCTGACGGGGGATGCGGACGAGGCCCTCGACTGCGCCGACCGGATGCGTCGGGCCATCGCCCATCTCGCCGTCCCGTCGCTGCCGGATCTGCGCATCGGCGTCAGCCTCGGCGTGGCGACGACGCGGGATTGCGGACACGATCTCGACCGGCTGATGCGGGCGGCCGACGACGCCCTCTACGCGGCCAAGCACAACGGCCGGAACCGGATCGAGCTCGGCGGGCCGGGCCTCGACCGGGTCGTGCCGCGTTCCGGTGCCGCCGATCTACTCGATCCGTACCATCACGCTGTCGGAGGCACCGGTGGCGTCCATCACCGAGATGCGGGCGAAGCCGGCGCCCTCGGGACTCCAGGCGGCGTGGCGCCGGGCGCCCCCGGCCACGGGCAGGCCGTCGACCATCCAGATCAGGGGCGGCACGCCGCCGAGGGCCTTGAGGGCGAGACCCACGTCCGGCGCGCCGCCCGCTAGATCCGTCCCCGCGAGCCCCAAGTCGATCCGGGCGCCATCCGGCGGGTAGGCGATCTTGAGGGTCGCGCTCAAGGCCGCCGCAACGGATTTCGGCACGTCGCGACGGATGTGGCGGAGCGGCGGCGGCAGGCCGGCCGTCGTGGTCACCAGGGCGTCGGCCGGTTGGGGCACCGCCTCGGGCTCGCCCCCGAACCGCGCGAAGGCGTCGAACAGGATCGGGGCGGCCACGACCCGGCCGACGAGGCCCGGCACGGCGTTGCCGTCCGGGCGACCGACCCAGACCGCGAGGGTCACCCGCCGGTCGAACCCCACGGCCCAGGCGTCGCGATAGCCGTAGGACGTGCCGGTCTTGTAGGCGATGCGGCCGGCCAGGGCGTTCTCGGGCGGCGGCGCCCCGCGCAGGGTGTCGGCGACGTACCAGGCCGCCACGGGCTCGGTGATGCGGGCGTCATTCGAGCCGAGGACGGGCGCGTCGAGGCGGCGCATCAGGGGCGGCACCAGCCCACCGCGCGCGAATCCCGAGAACAGCCGGGCCAGGTCCGTGAGGGTGATGCCGAGCCCGCCGAGGGCCACGGGCAGGCCGGGGGCGGTGTCGCGGGGCAGCTCGATGCGCGCGCCGGCTGCCCGCAGGCGGGCGATGAAGCGGGCCGCGCCCACCGCCTGGAGCAGCTCCACCGCCGGCACGTTCAGCGAGAGCTGGAGGGCGCGCCGCGCCGTCACCGTGCCCTGGTAGCCGAGGTCGAAATTCTCGGGCGCGTAGGCGCCGGCGAAGCGCACGGGCCGGTCGTCGAGCTGGGTCTCGGGATGGGCGATCCCCTGCTCGAAGGCCAGGGCGTAGATGAACGGCTTCAGGGCCGATCCCGGCGAGCGGATCGCCCCCGTCATGTCGATGGCGCCCGACCGTGAGGCATCGCCGTGGCCGGGGCTGCCGACCTGGGCGAGGACCGCGCCCGTGCGGTTGTCGAGCGCCAGGATGGCGGCGGACAGACCCGGCCCCAGGGCGGCGGCGCGCTCGGTGGCGAGCGCCTCGAGGCTCGCCTGCAGGCGCCCGTCGAGGGTGAGGCGGATGCTCCTCAACGTGGGATCGGCCGCGACCGCCGCCTCGGCCGCGTGGGCGGCCAGCATCGGGAAGGGCTTTCGCCCCTGCGGTACGGGTTCGGCCTTGGCCGCCCGCGCCTCGGCCGGCGTGATGATCCCCCGCGCGGCCACGCGGTCGAGGACCCGATCGCGAGCGCGTCTTGCGGCACCTGGGAACCGATCGGGCCGACGCGCCTCTGGGGCCTGCGGCAGGGCCACCAGAAGGGCAGCCTCCGCGAAGGAGAGGCGCGCCGGATCGCGGCCGAAATAGGCCAGACTCGCCGCCCGCAACCCTTCCACCGGACCGCCATAGGGGGCGAGCTGGAGGTAGAGGTCGAGCACGCCCGCCTTGCCGAGGCGGCGCTCCAGCTCGACCGCCCGTACCATCTGGCGCAACTTGGCCGGGAGCGAGCGCGCGGCGCGGGGCTCGACGAGCCGCGCCACCTGCATCGACAGGGTCGAGCCGCCCGAGACGATGCGGCCGTGCCGCAGCCACTGCCCGGCGGCGCGGAGCGTGGCGGCCGGGTCGATGCCCGGATGCGCGGCGAAGCGCCGGTCCTCGTAGGCTTTGAGCATTGCGAGCATGCGCGGATCGACCTGCGCCGCGGTGAGCGGTAGGCGCCAGCGCCCATCCACGGTGGCGAACGGGCGCAGGAGCCCACCATCGCGGTCGAGCACCACGGTGGAGCGGAGGTTCGCCTGCGTGAGGTCGAGGGGCGGGAGGGTGGCGACGAAGCGCCAGAGGGCGAAGGTGGCGACGGCGAGCATTGTCAGAACGACGCATAGCCCTGTGGCGACGATTCTCAACGATCGCCCGAACCGCGACGGGCTCCCTCTCCTGGAAGGAGAGGGTTGGGGTGAGGTGTGGGACTTTTTCGGAGATGTCACACACCTCATCCTGTCCCTCTCCTTCCAGGAGAGGGGACCCGCGCTTTTCACGCCTCCCCTTGCATTACCTGCCGTTGCAGAGGGCTGTTCACCCTCGCCCGTAGCGGAACCGGAGATCGGCGCCCCGCGCGTCATCGCCCTACTTCGCGCTCACCACCACGGACCCGAAGCCCGTGCGCCCGAAGCGCTCGGGCCGGTACATGTCTTCGATGGTGGCGGCGGGGTGGACGTAGGTGCCGGGCGAGACGGCGCGCACGGTGTAGGCGACGCGGAAGAACGCCGATTGCTCGGGCGTCCGCTCGTAGGCGGCGACGAAGCGGTCGTCGCGGAACGCCGTATAGACCGGGGCGACGTCGGACTTGGCGAAGGCGAGGCCGGTGAGCGCGTCGGCGTCGAGGAGCTTCGGATTGTCGATCTCCAGGCCGGCGGGCAGGCGGTCGACGAGGAGCAGGCGCCCGGGGCTGGCCTTGGCCTCCGTCACCTTGAGGACGACCACGAGGCGGTCGTTCTGGCGGACCCCCTGCGCGAGATCGACGGGTGAGCCGTCGAGGCGGTGATAGGTCCGTTCGATGGCGTAGCCCCGCGATTCGGCGGGCTCGGGCGCAATTGGGTTGCCGACGACGCTCACCACGACCTGTGCCGTGGTGGTCCCGGCATTGACGATGGCGACGGGCATCGAAGCCAGGGCGTCGCCGCGATAGAGCCGCGCCAGGGCGCCGGCCTCGGCCTTGCCGTCGATGGTGAAGCGCAGGGCGTCGGCGTCCTTGGCGAGCCCTTGGGCCGCCATCACCATCCAGGCGTTTTCCTGCGTGCTCGTCGGGCGGCCGCCCTGGCGCTCCTCGGCGATGACCGCCGCCAGGGGCTGGACCGCATCGCGGGCGAGCCCGGTCTCGGCGGCGAGGGTCAGGAGGCCGGCGCCGTCGCGCAGGCGCGAGCCGTAATCCGGCCGGTCCGTGGGTCCCGGCCCCTTCAGCGCCGTCACCGCCGAGGCGAAGGCCTTGGCGGCCCGGCCCCGGTCGCCCAGCAACGCCAGCGCCGCCGCGATCTGCCCGCGCCCGAGGGGGGTGGCGAAGGCGTCGAGCCGGGTGTCGGCGAGGTAGCGCAGATCGCCCATCACCGGGCGGCCGTTGCGGGCGAGCACGTAGGCCGCGTAGGCGATGTCCATGCCGCCGTCGCGCACCTCACTCGTGTTCGCCACGGCATTGCGGAGACTGTCGAGGGCGCTGGCGAAGGCGGTGGGCGGCACGGAAAAGCCGCGCTCCCGCGCCCGGGTGAGGAAGTCGGTGACGTAGGCGTTGAGCCAGACGTCGGTCTGGCCGCCCACGGACCACAGGCCGAACTCGCCCGACGAGCCCTGGCGGGCGAGCACCCGGTCGATGGCCTCGCGGATACGGGTGTCCACCGTGTCGTCGAGTCCCATCCGGTCCTGCGGCGGCACACGTCCCAGGGCCAGGAGCGGCATCGCCCGGCTCACGGTCTGCTCGGAGCAGGCGTAGGGGTAGCGCTCCAGGGCCTGGAGCAGGGCCGGCGCGTCGAGGCCGGCGAGCGTCGAGGCCGTGACCGAGACGGCCCCGGTGCCGGGCAGGATGTCGGCGAGCAACTCGTCCGTCACCCGCAGGGTCGCGCCGGGCGGGAGCGGCTGCACCGTCCGGCGGGCCAGCGGCCCGGTGCCGGCGCCGATACCGAGGGCGAAGCTCTGGCCGATGCCGGGCGGCAGGCCGGGACCGGACAGGGTCACGTCGAGGCGCGTGGTGCCGGGGCCGGCGGCGGTGATGGGGATCACCAGCGCCCCCTTGGCCCCCGCCTCCAGCCGCAGGGTCTTGTGGAGCGCCTCGGCCCCCACCACCACGGAGCCGGTGAGGCCGAGGTCGACGGTGTAGTCGCCGGCCTGACCCTCGACGTTGTCGATGGCGATGTGGAAGCGCGAGCGGTCGCCGACATTGAGGAAGCGCGGCAGGGTGCCGGTGAGGATGACGGGATCGCGGATGATCACGTCGACCTGGGCCGCGCCGACCTTCGCCCGGCTCCAGGCCGTGACCATGACCCGGCCGGTGCCGTTGAAGGCCGGGAGCGGGAAGCTGACGCTGGCCCGGCCGTCGGGGCCGACGGTGACGGGCCCGGAATACAGCGCCAGGGGCGCCTGGGTCGGGGGCGTGTCGGCGAGTTCGGCCGCCCCGCCGTCGCCGCCCGAGCGGATGGCGCCGAGCGTCCCCTGCATCCCGTCGATGAGGTACCCGTAGACGTCGCGGATCTCGGGACCGAGGGCCTTCTGGCCGAAGAAGTGCCGGAACGGATCGGGGGATTCGTAGCGCGTCAGGTTGAGGATGCCGACATCCACGAGCGCCACGCTGACCCGCGCCGTCTCCCCGGCCGTCAGGCCCGCGAGCCGGATCGGCAGGGTCAGGGTCTCGCGGGGCCGGGCCCTGGCCGGCGCTTCCACGGTGACGGCGAGGCTGCGGCTCGCTCCATCGACGGCGAACCACGCCACCCCGAGCGCCCGGCCCGGCAGGCGCTTGGCCGCCTGGTCGAGGGGCCGGTAGGCGGTGGCGACGAGGTAGGCGCCCGCGCCCCATTCGGGCTTGACCGGAATGTCGACGGTGGTGCCGCCGCTCGGCACCGCCACGGTCAGCACGGCGTGGACCTTGTCGCTCACCACCGCGAGGGTCGCCTGACCGGCAAAGCGCGGCTGGAGGCGTGCCCGCAGGGTGTCGCCGGCGGCGTAGGCCGGCTTGTCGAGGCGAAGATCGAGGAGGTCGGGCACGTCCGCCGTCTCGCCCCCGCCCCAGCCGACGGTGAAGGTCACACTCGCGGTCGCCTGCGGCCGGCCGGCCACGCTCGCCTCCAGGCGGTAGGTGCCGTAGCTCACGACGGAATTGATCCGGCCGAGGGTCTCGGCCGCGAGGTCGAGTTTGCCGTCGGCGATGCGCCGGGTGCTGGTCACGGGCTCGAACGACCAGCGGCCGCCCTCGCGGTACCACTGATAGTTCTTCTCGACCTTCTGCAGGGTCCAGGCGACGCCCGGCTGGGACAGGCGCCGTCCGTCGGGCGCCGCCATCGCCACCTCGAAGCCGGCGGTGCTGCCCTCGGGCAGATCGCCCGAGAAGGTCTTGCGGAGGGCGAGCACGGGGCCGTCGGGCAGGATCGGCAGGGTGAGGCTGCGCGAGAGCGCCCGCCCGCCCGGCTCGCCGACCTGAAGGGTGATCCGCGCCTCCGTCGGCCGCGGCGCAGCGAGGGCCGGTACCGGCACGGTGAGGCGGGCCGCCCCTTGCCCGTCCGTGGTGGCGCGCGCCTCGATCTCCTGGGAGGCGGCCTCGACCCGCTCGTCGTCGAGGCCGACGGAGAAGCCCTCCAGCCCCTTGATGCCGCTGCCCGCCGCCTGCTGCACCAGCACGGTGCCGGAGACCTCGAGCCCGGACCCCGGGGCGCCGTAGAGGTAGCGCGCGGCGACATCGACGGTGGCCGGCGCGCCCTGGACGAGGCTCGGCGTGGCGCTCGACAGCGTCACCTCCAGGCGCTCGGGCACGTAATCCTCGACGAGGAAGCTCGCCTCGCCGATGGCCGGGGCCTTGGGGTCGGTATGGGCCGACACCCGCCAAGTGCCGTGCATGGCGCCGGCCAGGAGGGGCACGGCGAGGGACCGTCCGCCGAGGCCCGCATCGGGCACGGCGACGCGGCGGGCCTCGACGCCGTCGGGGCGCTTGAGCACCAGGGTCAGGGGCAGGTCGGGCACCGCGACGCCGAGGGCGTCGCGCAGGAGGGCGGTGAGGTTCACGGTCTCGCCCGAGCGGTAGACCCCGCGCTCGGGGAACACGTAGGCCTCGACGGCCCCGGGCTGCGGCCGGCCCTTCACGCCGCGATCCGTGAGGTCGAAGGCGGATTGGTTGAGGTCGAGGAAGCCGTAATCGTCGCCCATCTGCGCCACGACGAGGCCCGGCGCGATCCCGCCCTCCCCGCGCGCGAGGCCGGCCGCGAAGGCGACGTGGCCCTGTGCGTCGGTCTTCGCGGTCGCCAGGACCTCGTTGTTGCGGGCGACCAGCCGGATCTCGGCACCCGCCACAACGGACGCAGAGGCTAGGGACCGGGCGAAGACGTGGACCCCGTCACGCCCCTTGAACACCGTCAGGCCGAGGTCCGAGACCACGAACCACTGCGTCGCTTGGCTCTCGTAGCCGCCCTCCTCGTCCACCGCGCCGGCGATGCCCGTCGGCTGGGCCAGCATGACGTAGAGACCGGGCTCGAGCTTGCCCACGGCCTGGAGCACGGGGAAGGCGGTGACGGCCTCGGCGTTCAGCTCGGCCTTCGCCGTGTCGAGGACGCCCTTCCAGACCCGCTGGCCCTTCTGCTCGGCGATGGTTTTTGCCGTGGAGCCGTTGAGCTGAGAAAGGAAATCCTCGGAGCGGAGGGAGGGCAGCAGGCCGCGATCGCCGATGCGCAGGACCTCGACCTCGAGCTTGGCCGCGTTCACCGAGACCAGGGGCACGCCGGCCTGACCCGTGCGCGGCAGGACGTAGTTGCGCCCGGTGAACCGCACCTGGGGCGAGCGGTCCCGGACGTAGACCTCGTAATCGAACGACTTCAAAAGAGTCTCGCCCGCCGCCGAGGGGACGCCCTGGCGCAGGACGAAGGCGTAGCGTTCGCCGTGTTTGAGACCGTCGACGCAGATCTGCTGGCCGCTGCCCGTGACGGCGGCATTGGCCGCGCCCGAGACGGCGACGAAGGGGGTGAAATCGGTCTTGGCCGCCAGCCCTTCGGAGAACTGGAAGCAGACCCGCGGGGCGGCCGCATCGGAATCGACCTTGTAATCGAGGATGCGGAAGCCGTGCTCGGCCCGCAGCCCCTCGTAGGTCTCGCGCACCTCGGACGTGTCGGCGAGCGCGAGGCTGGCGCGGTAGGCCTCCAGGGCGGGGCGCCACTCGGATTCGGCGGCCTGGACCTCGCCGAGGGTGGCCAGCGCCTCGGCCTCCCCGGCGGCGGCGGGCGCGCGCAGGTAGCCGACATAGGCGGCGGCCCGGGCGTTGCGGCGCAGGCGCAGGCGGGCGGAATAGTCCCCGGTCTCGCTATTGCCGACGGCGCTCGCGGTGCGGGCATAGGCGAGCCAGTTCTCGGGATTGCCCGGCTCGGCGGCCACGGCCGCGCCGAGGGGCTTGAGCGCCTCGGCCGGCTTCTCGGCCTCCATCAGGACCGCGCCCTCGGCCCGCGCCCGGGCGGCCGGACGCGGGGGACCGGCCTCGGCCTTGAGGGTGGCCTCGAGACGCACGCCGTCGCTGGCGAGGTTTTCGCGCTGGAAGGATTTTTGGGAGGGGGCCTTTAGGGCCGCCCTGGCGGGTTGGCTCAGGGGCGCCTGAGCGTGCCCGGGCAGGACCAGCCCGCCCACGAGGGCGCAGGCGCCGGCCGCGAGGATCATCGCCCGCCCGCGCCGTGCCGCGCCCGTGCGTCCCGTCGATCGCGACATCACCCACCCCATCGACTCGTGCCGTCCGCACCACGGCTCAGGGCCGGAACCGTAGCACTTCGCCTCGCGCCCGCAATCCGGATCGACGGCCCTGGAATTCACGCGTCGGCTCTGCCAAGCTTCGGCCCTCGCCTCGGGGGCACGGATCATGGCGCGAAGCGGACGAGTTGGTTGGATGGCGGTGTGCGCCGCGCGCTCGATCGCCCTCCTGGCTGCACCGATTCTCTCGCCGATACAGGGCCTGTCCCAGTCGCCGCCGGCGCCGCGTCCCAAATCGCCGCCGGCCTCGCCCGGCAAGCCCGCTGCGACACCGGACCCGGCCTTCGAGGCGGCCAAGGCGGCGTTCGAGGCCCTGCCGGAGGCCGAGCGCAAGGGCCTTCAGGACGCCCTGGTCTGGACCGGCGATTTCAACGGCGTCGTCACCGGCACCTTCGGAAAGCGCACCCACGACGCGCTGGTGGCCTACCAGAAGCGCGCCGGCGGCGCGGGCATCGCCCCCCTCGACCCGGCCGGCCGCGGCGCGCTCCTCAAGGCCGGGGCGGCGGCGCGGAGCACCGTGGGCTTCGCCGTCAAACCCGATCCCGCGAGCGGCACCGTCCTCGGCCTGCCCGAGCGGTTGCTGCCCAAGCGCGCGGCGATTCCGGGCGGCACCCGCTGGCAGAGCGCGGATGGCCGCATCACCGTGGAGGCGAAGTCGTTCCCCCCCGGCGAAACCAGCCTGGAGGCGGTGTTCGCCCGCATCACCGCGCCGAGCCCCGAGCGGCGCGTGACCTACAAGCTCCAGCGGCCGGACTTCCTCGTCGTCACCGCCGAGACGGCCACGGGCAAGTCCTACATCCGCTACGCCGCCGGGGAGACGGGCGTGCGCGGCCTGACCCTGGGCTACGACAAGGCGCTCGCCGAGACGTTCGACCGCCTCGTCATCGCCATCGCCAACAGCTTCGTGCCATTCCCGGACGCGGCCCCGGCGGCACCGTCAGGTCCCATCGCCCGCGCCGGGCCGACGCCGCCTCCGCTGGCCGACCGGCCGGCCGCGCCGCATGCGACGGGGCTGCTGGTGGGACCGGGCCGGGTGCTCACGAGCGCGGCCGCCCTCGAAGGCTGCACGTCGCCGCGAATCAACGGCCAAGCGGCCCGCATCATGGTGCGGGACACGGACCTGATCCTCCTGGACGGTGCGGGATTGGCAAGTTCCGGCGTCTTCCCACCCCTCCGGGCCGAGGCGGCGGTGCCCGCGGAGGCCGTGCTGGTTCTGTCGGCCGAGGCGGGCGGCGCCGTGACGGCGGCACCGGGCGCCCTCGGGCAGGACGGCCGGATCACGGCACCGCTCCAGCCCGGGGCGGGCGGGGCGCCGATCCTCGACCCGGCGGGCGCCCTCGCTGGACTCGTCTCCGCCTATCCCGCCGCGCCGCGTCGCGTGGCCGGCGTGGTGCCGCCGGCCCGTTACGGAACGGTGGCGAGTGCCCGGATCGGGCAGTTCCTCACCGCCGCCGGTGTGCCGGTTCCGGCGGCCGGTGCATCGACCGTGCGGCTGGCGGGCGCCATCGTGGGAATCGCCTGCCAGCCGTGAGCGATCAGAGTCGCCCGGTGACCAGCAGCACGATCAGGATGATGATCAGGATGCCGCCGAGCCCGAAGCTCTGGCCGCGATAGGCGCCGCCGCCGAGGAAGTTGCCGCCGCCGAGGACCGCGAGAATGAGGATGATGAGGAGGATGGTGGTCAAGGTCATGGAACGGAACTCCGGCGCGCGCCCAACCGCTGTGGCGTGAGCTTGACCGTTCAAACGCCCAGCGGCCGATTCCGTTCAACCGCACGTGAAGGGTTATCCATCGCGCGTTCCGAATTCTTGAAAGTTTTACGACCGCCTGAGTCCGGCGCGCCTCAGTAGAGCGGCGGGATTTCGACGTTGGGGATCGGAAACGGCCCGAGCATGAGGCGGCCATCCGCCAGGCGCAGGGGCGGCAGGGCCTTCAGGGCCGGGTCACCCGGGGCCGTCGCATCGGGCGCGGCCTCGGCGCGGGCGCGGCGGCCGCCGCCGAGGAACTGGCCGACGAGGTTGCCGATGAGCGCCCCCTTCTCGGCGCCGAAGCGCTGACCCATGACCTGTCCGACGATGGCCTCGACGCCGGCGGCGCGCAGGTCGATCTGGCCCTCCGGGCGGTGGGCCGCGTCGAGGCCGAGGCTGCCGCGGGCCTGGACCCGGCGGTCGCCCTTGGCCAGGGACAGGAGGGCGATGTCGAGGCCGCCGCCGGCCTGGCGCCACGCCTCCAGCTCCCGCGCCACCGTCCCGGTGCGCAGGATGGCGGCCCGGTTCACCGTGGCGTCGAGGGCGATGTCGGCCGGACTGGTGTTGCCGACGAAGGGATCGATGAGCGGCACCCCGGCCTTGGCGACGCGCAGGCTGAGATCGACGGCGCCGTCCGTGGCGAAGCGCCCGGGGGTCGGGCGGCCATGGGCTTCGAGGTGCTGGGCATCGAAGGCGATGTCGGGTTGTCCCTGGCCGCGCACGGTGCCTTTCAGGGCGTCGACCACCAGGGAAGCGCGCACGAAGCCCTCGGACGCCCCGTGGAAGCTGGCGTTCAGTGCGGTCCAGGTCACGTCGCCGGTGAGGTCGCCCTGCTCCACATGGAAGGGGCCGGCCACCTCCAAGATGCCCTGACGCGGCTGGTAGACCTGAACCACGGCGGTCACCGGCCCGAGAGTGAAGCGGCTGTCGGCTCGGGCGAAGGCGAGGGTGGCGCAGCGCAGCTCGATGCGGAACGGATAACCGGCGATGGAGCGGTCGGCGCAGGTCCAGGTCCGTCCCGCCGCCGCCTCGGCGGCGAGCCAGCCATCCATCTCGCGCGCTGCCCGGTCGCGGACCCAGAACCACGCGGCCGACCACAGGACGACGAGTGTGGCGAGCAGGATAAAGGGAACGAACAGGCCTTTTCGCGATGGGGCGCGGGTCGCGGCCGGTGTTTTCGTGGCTGTCATCGCGTCCCCGCTGCCGCAAAACCGTCGGAGGCGGACCCGCTCGGGGCCTCGTCTTCCATCCGGCATGGCCTATCAGGGTCTTGGCGGCGAAAGCATGGCCGCGGCCGCAGGGTTCAGGCGTCGGCCATGGTATCGGTCGTGGCGACGGCGTCGAAATCGGCCACGATGGCGCTGCGCTCGGCCTCGGTCTCGGCGAGGCGGTGGACGTGCATCTCGTTGGCGCCGCCATACCGGGCGCGGGCCATCCAGCTGCGGGTCAGGCGCTCGCGCGGACTCTCCCCGACGGAGGCCACACAGACGATCTCGCCGATCCCCGCCGCGTCGCGGCGCACGGCCAGGACCACCGCATCGCCCATGTCGTCGAGCTCCGGCTCGGCGAGATCGTGGATGCCGACGATATAGCGGCGACCCGACCGGCCGCGCCAAGCGCTCAGCACCAGGGCCGGGGTTCCGCGCAGGCCCGCGGTCGTTCTGAGGCGTTCTTCGTGCACCGGTCGTCTCCGTGCTCGGTCGTCCTCGGACCTCCGCGGGGTAGCGGACCGGGACAGGGCTCGTTCGTTCGCTATTTGTTCCATATACTCTTAACGAAGGGTTACCGTCAAGAACGGCGCCCACATCGGAGGCCATCGAGGGGGAACAAAACGGGCCCGCGTCTTCGGAGCGGCCCGCCCTTCATGCGGTGGGCGAGGCGTCCCGCACGGGGGGCGGCACGGCATGGCCCCGGGCCAGGAGATCGGCCCGACCGGCGGCCAGCAGGGCGTCGGAGGCGGTCTCGATCCGGGCCTGCACGGTGTCGAGGAAGCGCGCCCGGTCGAGGCCGTGCGGGATCGGTGGCAGGAACTCGATCACCGTGGTGCCGGGCCGGCGCATTAGGCTGCGGCGGGGCCAGTACAGGCCGGTGTCGAGGGCGACCGGCAGGCAGGGTACGCCGAGGGTGGCGTAGAGATGGGTGATCCCGAGCTTGTAGGCGGGCGCCGCGCCGGGCGGGCGCCGCGTGCCCTCGGGGAAGATGATGAGCTGGCGCCCTTCGCGGATCACGTCGGCGGCGGCCTCGTTCATCGCCGCCATGGCGCGCGAGCCCTTGGAGCGGTCGATGGCCACCATCCCCGAGCGCGACAGGAACCACCCGACGAGGGGAATCCAGAGAAGCTCGCGCTTGAGGATATAGGCGAAGTCCGGGAACACCGTGACGAGGGCGAGGGTCTCGAGGGCGGACTGGTGCTTGGCCGCCACCAGAACCGGCCCTGCGGGGATGTTGGCGAGGCCCCGGAACTCCACGGTGACGCCGCCCACCACCCGCAGGAGCCACAGGGTGACGTTGCCCCAGCCCTGCGCGAGGCGGATGACCGCCCGACGCGAGACGAGGGCCGGCAGCCCGAACACCGCGATGAGGCTGGTGGCGAGGTAGAAGGCGAGGTTGAAGGCGATCGAACGGAGGATGACCATCGGGAACCAGACTGGAGGCGCCCGCGCCCGGCGCGGCCCGCGCTCCCTTTAAAGGGTTTTCGCGCGTGTTGGACCTGTCGGGCGACAAGAAAACGTCCGTCCCCCGGAACGGGATGGCAGTTTCGCCGCGATGCACTCGGGCAGCCCATTCGATGCGGGCCATCGACTTCGTTGACTTCTCCTTCGCAGGCTCCTTAACTCGATCCGCAACGGCAACAAAACCGGAGGGAACATGGGGTCACTACGCGTCACGGGCCATGGCCTGGACCTCGGCGAAGCCCTGCGGGGCCGGGTCGAAGAGCGGATGGCGGCGACCCTCTCGAAATACCTCGACAGCCACATGAACGGGACCTGCTCGGGCCACGTCACCCTGCGGCGGGACGGGACGGCCTACCGGACGGATTGCGTGCTGCACCTCGTTTCGGGCCTGACCCTGGAAGCCTCCGGCGCCGCCCACGACGCCCATGCGAGCTTCGAGCAGACCGCTGACCGGCTGGAGAAGCGCCTGCGCCGCTACAAGCACCGGCTCAAGGACCACGGTGCGGCCGCCCACGAGGGGGCCACCGTGCAGGCGGCCTACGCCGTGTTCGCCGATCCGAGCGCGGCCGAGGCGGCGGACGACGACGAGGACCTCGACGGCGGCGACCTCGATGACGGGGCGGATCATCCGCCCGTGGTGGCCGAGAGCACCAAGACCCTCAAGCGCCATTCGGTGAGCGAGGCCGTGACCGCCCTCGACCTGACGGGCGCACCGGTGATCGTGTTCGTTCATGCTGGCACCGGACGCATCAACGTCGTATACCGCCGCACTGATGGAGCGATCGGCTGGGTCGATCCGGTGGACGCCAACGCTTGAGCGCCTGACCGGAACGGACCTCGGACCCGGCGATTGATCCCTTGGGCCGCGCGCGGCCCGACCTTTTACTCCGCGGTGGCCGATCCGGCCGCCGCCGAAAGGGCGGCGGTCTTTCATGCCAGTGCTGGAATTCCTCAATCCGGATTCCGTTGTCCCGTCCCTGCGTGCGCGCGCCAAGAAGCAGATCCTTCAGGAGCTGAGCGCCCACGCCGTGCGCCACCTGCCGGCCCTGGACGAGCGCGAGGTGTTCGAGACCCTGCTGCAGCGCGAACGCCTCGGCTCCACCGGCATCGGCGACGGCGTGGCGATCCCCCACGGCAAGCTGCCGGGCCTCGACCGGCTGTTCGGCCTCGTGGCCCGCCTGGAGCGGCCGGTGGACTTCGACGCCCTGGACGGCCAGCCCGTGGACATCGCCTTCCTGCTCCTCGCCCCCGAGGGGGCCGGGGCCGATCACCTCAAGGCGCTGGCCCAGGTGGCCCGCCTCCTGCGCGAGCCCGGCATCCTGGACCGCATTCGCGCCGCCCGCGACGCCAGCGCCCTCTACGCCCTCCTGACCCACACGTCGGCCTCCCAGGCGGCGTGACAGCGATGCCGTTTCCCCAACGCCTCCGGTCGGCCGTGGTCCTCGGCTGCCTCGCCCTCAGCGTTCCGGCCGAGGCCGGCCCGATGGACACGGCTTGCGCCCGCGACGTCCTCGTCGCGAGCTCGATGCAGCGCCAGGCCATCGACCAGCTCGAACAGACGGGCGGCGACGATGCCGAACTGTGCCGGATCTGGCGCCGCCACGTCGAGACCATGCGCCGCGTGGCGAGCGTCTACGGCCGCTGCCTGTCGGGGGCCGAGCGCAGCGAGCGCCTCGCCCAGGTGATGGGCTCCGAGAAGGAGTTTTCGGGCCTGATCAAGGGCCGCTGCAAGGGGCTCTGAGGCCGGGGGCCGGCGGGTCTATCGCTGGCCGCGCAGGAGCAGGGGCTCGGCCACCATCTTGATGGGCTTGCCGCGGCCGACGAGGATCGCGGCGCGCGAACGCTCGGGGTCGTCCTCGAAGCGGGTCCGGACCCACGCCACCAGGAACTTGAGGTATTCCGACGCCAGGAGCCGGGCCGCCGACGGATGCTGCCACCAGCGCCCGGCATCGAAGCCCTCGGCCACCACGGGATAGGGCACCACGCGCTCGATGCCCGGCAGGGCGTGGTCGAGTTCCACCAGGGTGCGGGGCATGTGGTAGTTCGACGTCACCACCGCGACGGTGCTGAACCGGTGCAGGCGCATCCAGCGCCGGGTCTCGATGGCATTGCCGATGGTGTTGCGCGCCCGGTAGTCGAGATCGACGCAGCAATCGATCCAGTGGCGCTGGGTCGGATTGAGGCGGGCGATCTCGTCGCGGCTGGTGCGCTCGTTGACCCCGGTGATGAGCAGGCGCCGGCCGTAGCCGTTGGCCAGGAGGTCGATGGCGTCGCCGATGCGCTGGGCGCCGCCCGTGAGCGCCACGATGCCGTCGGCCCGGCCGTCGAGGGGCCTCTCGTCGCGCTCGACGCAGGCGACGAAGGCGAGGAAGCCGCCGAACAGGGCCGCGCCGCCGAGACCGGCGAGCCCCAGGCCCGCCCGCAGGGTGCGGCAGAAGGATCGCACCGGCACGCGAAGGGCCGATGCCGAACGGAAGGTCGCGTCGGTCCAGGCCCAGCCGAAAGCCTCGGAGGGCCTCATGGTGTGGCTGCCTGACATCTGCGTCGTCATTCTCCGCAAGGATAGCCTGGATTGGGGCATCGACGAGGCAAGTATCTCGTCCCGGAAAGGTTCACGAAGGGTTAACGCGCTCCGGTCCTCCGCGAAGGAGCTCTTTCGACGGCATGCGTTGGGGATGAATCGTCCCCGAGGCCCGGTCAGGCGAGGAAGCGCCGCACGGTGAGGCGGGAGACGATGCCGGTGACCACGGAGGCGATGACCCCGATGAGGAGCACGCTGGCATAGCCGCGCCAGCCGATGTGGAAGGCGCCGAACAGGGCCTCGATCTCCTCCCCCGCCGGCCCCGTGCGCCAGGCGCCGGCCAGGAGCCCGGCCAGGGCGAAGGCCAGGAGCGCCGCCACGGACCCGATGATGCCGCCCCGCAGGCCGAGGCGGAAGAACCGGCGCTGGAACGCCCGGGCGATGAAGTCGTCGTCGGCGCCGACGAAGTGCAGCACCTCCACCACCTCGCGATTGCCCGCCATGGCGCCCCGGGTGGCGAAGACCACGGCGAGGCCCGTGGCGACGAGGACGAGGGCGACGAGGCCGACGCCGACGCCCACGAAGGTGTTGGCCATGGTCGAGAGCCGGCGCAGCCACAGGGCGTGGTCGTCGAGGCTCGCGACGCCGGGGAGCGCCTCCGCGAGGGACGCGCGCAGGGGTTTCAGGTCGGGCCGGGCGGATTCGGCGAGCCGCAGGGTGACGAGGCGCGGCACCGGCAGGTCGGACAGGTCGAGGCCGCTGCCGAGCCAGGGCTCCAGCAGGCGTTCCGCCTCGGCCTTCGAGAACACCCGGGTGGAGGCGATGCCGGGGGTGGCCTTGGCCAGGGTCTCCGCCCGGGCGACGTCGGCGTCGAGGTCGCGTCCGGGGCTCGGGCGGACCTGGATGGTGATCTCCTGGGCCACGGTGCCCTGCCACTGGTCGGCGCTCGACGCGACGATCTCGGCCGCCCCCGCGCACAGGGCGGCCAGGAAGGTGAGGATGGCGATGACGGCGGCGAGCGCCCGGCTTGCCGAGGAATCCGTCGGGACCAGGGGCGCGTTGCGCCGCAGGGTCGCGGGCAGCGGGGATGGGGGCGGCGACGCGACGCGCGGCGGGGAGACGGCCTGGCTCATGAATGCTCCGGAATCATGGACGCTCCGGAATCATGGGCGCTCCACGGCGAGGCGGCCCTCGCCGAGCACCAGCCGGCGGGCATCGACGAGGTCCATCAGGGCGAAGTCGTGGGTGGCGATGAGCACGGAGGTGCCGAGGCGGTTGAGTTCGATGAACAGGCGCAGGAGGCGCCGGCCGAGTCCCGGATCGACGTTGCCCGTAGGCTCGTCGGCGAGCAGCAGTTCCGGACGGGCGATGAGGGCGCGGGCGATGGCCGCGCGCTGCTTCTCGCCGCCCGACAGCAGCGGCGGCAGCACGTGCATGCGCTCGCCCAGGCCCACCCAGCGCAGCAATTCGACGACCTCGGCGCGGTAGCTCGTCTCGGCCCGGCCCTGGACGCGCAGGGGCAGCGCCACGTTCTCGTAGGTGGTCAGATGGTCAAGGAGGCGAAAGTCCTGGAACACCACCCCCATGCGCCGGCGCAGGCCCGTCAGCTTCTCGCTCGAGATGCCGCTGACCTCCTCGCCGAACACCGACACGAGCCCCCGCGTCGGACGCACCGACAGGAGGATGAGGCGCAGGAGCGTGGTCTTGCCCGCCCCCGACGGCCCCGTGAGGAACTGGAACGAGCGCGGCGCGATCTGGAAGCTCACGTCGCTGAGCACCTCGGGGCCGAGGCCGTAGCGCATCCCGACATTCTCGAACTGGACCACCGGCTCCTCGGCGCCGGACAGCAGGCTTCCCGTATTCACCCGATCCGCCACGCTCCCCCCATCCGTTTTGCCCCGCCGGTCCTGACCCTTCGGTCCTGACACGTCGGCCTTGCCCCATCCGCCATGGCCGCGGTGCATGACCGCGGCGGCCGCTTCACGGACGGTTAACCGCGTTCGCGCAGAACCGTGTGAGTCTTTTTGACCGAGCCGGCAACTGCCGATCGAGACCCCGGGGCGCCGATTCGCCATGCTGATCGTCTGCCCGTCCTGCGCAAGCGAATATGTGATCGACACCGATCGCGTCGGTGCGGAGGGGCGCTCCGTGCGCTGCGCCGCCTGCCGCGAGACCTGGTTCATCTCCCCCGAGGACGTCGCCGCCGCCATCGAAGCCGAGATGACGGCCGCCATGATGGAGGCGGTCCAGGCCGGCCCCGAGGATGCGCAGGCGCGTGCCGAGGCCCAAGCCTCCCTCGATGCCTGGGAGGCGGCGTTGGCCGAAGATGTCCCGGTCCCCGATCCCGGGCCGGACGAGCCGGCGGACGCCCCCGTGCCGGAGCCGCGGTCGCGGCCGAGAGCCTCGGTGAAGGCGCCAAGGCGCGCCCGCCTGTCGCCGGGTGCGGCCATCGGCCTGTCGATGGTGGCGGGGCTCGGTCTCGCCGTCCTCGGACGCACCACCGTGGTGCGGGCCATGCCCCAGAGCGCCGGGCTCTACGCCCGCATCGGGCTGCCGGTGAACCTGCGCGGCCTCGACCTGCGCGACGTCGTCGCCTTCCAGACGCAGGGGGACGGCGCCCAGCTCGTGGTCGAGGGCGACGTGGTCGGGGTCGCCGCCGAGGGCGCGCCGGTGCCGCCCATCGAGATCGAGGTCCGCGACGGGCGCGACCAGACCCTCTACCGCTGGAGCGTGGCCGCGCCGCGCCGTACCCTGGAGAACCGCGAGACGGCCCGCTTCCGCGCCAGCCTGCAGGCCCCGCCCCCCGAGGCGCGCGCGGTGTCGGTGCGCTTCGCCTCCCGCGCCGACGGGGGGCCGCGCCCGGACGGGTCCGCGAATGCCAAGGCCGGTGCCAGCGCCCGTCACCCGTGATATGAAGTGCCCATGACGACTCCCTCCCGACGCGTTCGCGTCCTCTTCGACGAAGCCGCCATCGCCCGGCGCACCGAGGAACTCGCCGCCGCCATCGCGGCGGCCAAGCCCCAGGATCTGCTGGTGGTGGCGGTGCTCAAGGGCAGCTTCATGTTCGCCGCCGACCTCCTGCGCGCGCTGCACCGGACCGGGCTCGAGCCGCAGGCGGAGTTCGTCCACCTGTCGAGCTATCGCACGGCCACGGTCTCGTCGGGCCAGGTCGAGATCCTGCGCGACGTCGAGAGCGAGGTACGCGGGCGCGACGTGCTGCTCATCGACGACATCCTGGAATCCGGCCGCACCATCGTGTTCGCCAAGGATCTGCTGATGGCGCGGGGCGCCAAGCGCGTGCTCACGGCCGTGCTTCTCGAGAAGCCCGGCAAGCGCGCCGTCACCATCGACGCCGACTTCGTCGGCTTCACCTGCCCCGACGTGTTCGTGGTCGGCTACGGCATGGATGTGGCCCACGCCTACCGGCAACTGCCCTTCGTCGGCCTCGTCGATTACGACAGCCCCGAGCCGGATCTGTTCGGCGGCACCTGAATCGGGCCTTGTGCCCGCATCATCGCGTTGAACACCACGATTCGATGCGAGAAAAAGTCCGCGCGGGAACCCATATCGGGTTCCATCCCTTGACAGCGCGGCTCTCCGCTTGCGTGACTGACATTCCTCCCATTCAAGAGAACCTGACGAGAGATGGCGCGCATCCTGCTCGTGGATGACGAAGAGACGGTTCGGGGCTTCCTCAAGCGGGGCCTGGAAATCGACGGCCACGCCGTGGTGACCGCCTCGGACGGCAGCGACGGACTCGACCGCCTCACGGAGGCCGACGGGGCCTTCGATCTCATGCTCACGGACATCCGCATGCCGCTGATGGACGGGATCGCCCTGGCGCTCGCGGCCAAGCGCGATTTTCCCAACCTCACGATCCTGCTGATGACGGGCTTTGCCGATCAGCGCGAGCGGGCGCGGGGCCTCGACGCCATCGTCACCGACGTGCTGACGAAGCCGTTCTCCCTCGCCGATCTTCGCTCCACCGTGAACCGGGCCCTGGCCGCCTGAACGGCGCCCCTTCCCCCGCCGACGGTTGGGAAAGCCCGAGCGTCGCTCGCGGCTGCGCGGGCGCGTGGGCTCCCCCCGTATGAGGATCGCCCTGTCCGTCGCGCCGGACACGGAACCCTGTCCGAACTTTCGGACAGCAGGCGGCCGATCCGGGCGGGATGCCGCACTGCGGCAAACCACAAAAATCATTCAAGTCTTTGTTTCATCGGTTTAATTTAAATGGACTAGACTTGGTCCGCTTCCTGCAAAATCATACTGACAAAGAGCGGACGAACGCGCCTGATCCGCTCAAGAACCACCAGGGAGGATACTATGGAGCGTAGCCGCGACCTCGACCCCGTCGAGACGCAGGAATGGCTCGATTCGCTGGACGGCGTTCTCGACGTCGACGGGCCGGAGCGGGCGCATTACCTGATCGAGCAGGTCATCGACGGAGCCCGCAAGAAGGGCGCCCCGGTTCCGTACTCGGCCAACACCGCCTATCTCAACACGATCCTGCCCCAGAACCAGGACCCGCATCCGGGCGACCGGGCCATCGAGCACCGCATCCGCTCGGCGATCCGCTGGAACGCCATCGCGATCATCCTGCGGGCCAACAAGGATTCCTCGGAGCTTGGCGGCCACATCGCCAGCTTCCAGTCGGCGGCGACGCTCTACGACACCGGCTTCATGCATTTCTGGCGCGGAGCCAACGCCGATCACGGCGGCGACCTCATCTACGTGCAGGGCCATTCCTCGCCCGGCGTCTACGCCCGCGCCTTCCTCGAAGGCCGCCTCACGGAGGAACAGCTCCTCGGCTTCCGCCAGGAAGTCGGCGGCAAGGGCCTGTCGTCCTATCCGCATCCCTGGCTCATGCCGGATTTCTGGCAGTTCCCCACGGTCTCCATGGGCCTCGGGCCCCTGATGGCGATCTACCAGGCCCGCTTCCTGCGCTACCTGCACCACCGCGACCTCGCCAAGACCGACGGCCGCAAGGTCTGGGCCTTCATGGGCGACGGCGAGATGGACGAGCCCGAAAGCCTGGGTGCCATCGCCCTCGCCGCGCGTGAAAAACTCGACAACCTCGTCTTCGTCATCAACTGCAACCTCCAGCGCCTCGACGGGCCGGTGCGCGGCAACGGCAAGATCGTCCAGGAACTCGAGGCCGATTTCCGGGGGGCCGGCTGGAACGTCATCAAGGTGCTGTGGGGGTCGGGCTGGGACGCCCTGATCCAGAAGGACACCACCGGCACGCTGGCGCGCCTCATGGAGGAATGCGTCGACGGCCAGTATCAGGACTTCAAGTCGAAGAGCGGCGCCTACGTCCGCGAGCATTTCTTCGGCAAGTATCCGGAGACGGCGGCCCTGGTGGCCGATTGGACAGACGACGACATTTGGCGCCTGACCCGCGGCGGCCACGACCCGCGCAAGGTCTTCGCGGCCTACAGCGCCGCCTCCAAGCACAAGGGCCAGCCGACCCTCATCCTCGCGAAGACCGTCAAGGGCTACGGCATGGGCGAGTCCGGCGAGGCCCAGAACATCACCCACCAGCAGAAGAAGATGGGCGAGGCGGTGCTGCGCCAGTTCCGCGACCGCTTCCAGATCGACCTCACGGACGACCAGCTGAAGGAGATCCCCTTCATCCGGTTCCCCGAGGGCAGCCCCGAACACCGCTACCTCATGGCCCGGCGCGAGGCCCTCGGCGGTCCCCTCCCCCTGCGGCGGCAGAAGTCGCAGGCCCTGGAGATCCCGCCGCTCTCGGCGTTCTCGGCCCAGCTCAAGGAGACCGCGGGCCGCGAGATCTCCACGACCATGGCCTTCGTCCGCATCCTCAACACGCTCCTGCGCGACAAGAACATCGGCAAGCGCATCGTGCCGATCGTGCCCGACGAGAGCCGGACCTTCGGCATGGAGGGCATGTTCCGCCAGTTCGGCATCTTCTCCCAGGTCGGCCAGCTCTACCGGCCGGAGGATGCCAACCAGCTCATGTACTACAAGGAGGACAAGAACGGTCAGATGCTCCAGGAGGGCATCAACGAGCCGGGCGCCATGTCGTCCTGGATCGCGGCAGCGACCTCCTACTCGCACTCCGACGCGCCGACGATCCCGTTCTACGTCTACTACTCGATGTTCGGCTTCCAGCGGGTCGGCGACCTCGCCTGGGCGGCGGGCGACATGCGGGCGCGCGGCTTCCTCATCGGCGGCACCGCCGGGCGTACCACCCTCAACGGCGAGGGCCTGCAGCACGAGGACGGCCACAGCCACCTGATCTCGTCGACCATCCCGAACTGCGTCTCCTACGACCCAACCTTCTCCTACGAAGTCGCCGTGATCGTGCAGGACGGCCTGCGCCGGATGTATGCCGAGCAGGAGGACGTGTTCTACTACCTCACGGTGATGAACGAGAACTACGAGCACCCGGGCATGCCCGAGGGCGCGGAGGCCGGCATCATCAAGGGCATGTACCTGTTCCGCGAGGGCGGACCGGAGACGACGAAGGGCAAGCGGGTGCAGTTGCTCGGCAGCGGCACCATCCTGCGCGAGGTCATCGCCGCCGCCGCCCTGCTGGAGCAGGATTTCGGGATCGCCTCTGACATCTGGAGTTGTCCGAGTTTTACGGAGTTGCGCCGCGATGCCATGGCGGCGGAGCGCTGGAACCTGCTCCACCCGCTCGAGGACAAGCGCCTCTCCCACGTCGAGACGTGTCTCTCCGGCCGCACCGGCCCGGTGGTGGCGGCCACCGACTACATGCGCCTGTTCGCCGACCAGATCCGCACCTGGGTTCCGGGCCGCTATCGCGTCCTCGGCACCGACGGCTTCGGCCGCTCGGATTACCGGGCGCGCCTGCGCGACTTCTTCGAGGTCAACCGGCACTGGGTCGTGGTCGCCGCCCTGCGCAGCCTCTCCGAGGACGGCGTGATCCCAGCCCAGACGGTGGCGGACGCCATCGCCAAGTACGGCATCGACACGGACCGGCCGGCACCCTGGACCGTCTGATCCGCGCCCCGTCGGCCGCCCCGTTCCGGCGGCCGGCGCCTTCGAGTTTTCGACCCTTCACCTCGAACAGAGACCGGACGAGGGGGCCCGCAAGAGGCCCCGCTTCACCCAGGGAGACTGCGCAGTGGGCATCGAGATCAACATCCCGGACATCGGCGACTTCAAGGACATTCCGATCATCGAGATCCACGTGAAGGAGGGCGACACGATCGGGCCCGACGATCCGCTGGTCTCGCTGGAATCCGACAAGGCGACCATGGACGTGCCCTCGCCGAGCGCCGGCGTGGTCGAGACGATCCTGGTGAAGCTCGGGGACAAGGTCAGCGAAGGCTCGCCGCTCCTCGTGTTCAAGGGCGAGGGTGCCAAGGGCGACACGGCCGCCGCCGAGAAGGCCGCCGAGGCCCCAGCCGGCGCCGACGGCGCCGCGCTGCTGGCCAAGCAGGAGCCGGCCCCAGATTCCGGCCCGGCCCCGCGCGCCGCTCCGAGCTCCGCACCGGCCGGCAACATCCCCGATTTCTCGCAGGTCCATGCCAGCCCCGGCGTGCGCCGCCTGGCGCGCGAACTCGGGATCGACCTCACCGCCGTCAAGGGCACCGGCGAGAAGGGCCGCGTGACCAAGGAGGACGTGAAGGGGCACCTCACGCGCTCCGCCGCCCCGGCGCCCGGCGCTTCCGGCACGGCCGCGTTCTCCGGCGGCGGCATGGGCATCCCCGAGATCCCGGCCGTGGATTTCTCGAAGTTCGGCCCGACGGAGACCCGGCCGCTGTCGCGGATCAAGAAGATCTCCGGCGCGCACCTGCACCGGTCCTGGCTCAACGTGCCGCTGGTCACCCACCAGGACGAGTCCGACATCACCGAGACCGACGCCTACCGCAAGGAGCTCGACAACCAGGGCAAGGAGCTCAAGGACAAGGGCTACCGCGTCACCCTGCTGGCCTTCCTGATCAAGGCCGCCGTCTCTGCCCTGCGCAAGCACCCCGAGTTCAACGCCTCCCTCAACCCTGAGAAGGACGCGCTGATCCTCAAGCAATACTACAATATCGGCGTGGCGGTGGACACGCCGGACGGCCTCGTCGTTCCGGTGGTGAAGGACGCCGACCGCAAGGGCATCATCGAGATCAGCCGCGACCTCGGCGCCATCTCGGCGAAGGCCCGCGAGGGCAAGCTCGCCGCCGCGGACATGCAGGGCGCGACCTTCTCCATCTCCAGCCTCGGCGGCATCGGCGGCACCTCCTTCACGCCCCTGGTCAACGCCCCCGAGGTCGCGATCCTCGGCGTCGCGCGCTCGAAGATGAGTCCGGTCTGGAACGGCACGGAGTTCAAGCCGCGCCTGATCGTGCCGCTCTCGCTCTCCTACGACCACCGCGTCATCGACGGGGCGCTCGCCGCGCGCTTCGCCCGCCACCTCGCCCACGTCCTCGAGGACGTCCGTCGCCTCGTCGTCTGACGAAGCCCGGAAGCGCGAACAGAGTGAGGTGACACCATGAGCAGCAACGACGTCCACCTGCCGGATATCGGCGACTTCAAGAACGTGCCCGTCATCGAGGTCAGCGTCAGCCCCGGCGACGTGATCGCGATCGACGACGTGATCATCGTGCTGGAATCCGACAAGGCGACCATGGACATCCCGTCGCCGGTGTCCGGCACCGTGGCGGAGGTGAAGATCAAGGCCGGCGATACGGTCACGCAGGGCGACCTGATCCTGGTGATGGCGGGGGCCGCCGCCGCCACGGGCTCGCCCAAGCCCACGGTGACGGACACCACGAGCACGGGCGGAGCGGCTTCGGCGCCGGCCACCGGCGCCCACGCCCATGCCCCTGGCGAGGGGCAGGCCGGCTACGGCTCGGCCGCGACCCATGGCGGCAACGGCGCCCGGACGGCCCCCGCGCCCAAGGGTGCGGCGCCCGTCTCCGGCGAGGAGATGCGGGCGCAGGTGCTCGTCATCGGCGCGGGACCGGGCGGCTACACCGCCGCGTTCCGGGCGGCCGATCTCGGCCGGTCCGTGGTGCTCGTCGAGCGCTGGCCGAGCCTCGGCGGCGTCTGCCTCAACGTCGGCTGCATCCCGTCGAAAGCCCTGCTGCACGCGGCCAAGGTCATCGACGAGAGCCATGCCATGGCGGCGCACGGCATCTCCTTCACCGCGCCGCAGATCGACATCGACAAACTGCGCGCGTGGAAGGACGGCGTGGTCAAGCGCCTCACCGGCGGCCTTTCCGGCCTCGCCAAGCAGCGCAAGGTCACGGTGGTGACGGGCGAGGCCCGCTTCGTCTCACCCCATCAGGTCGCCGTCGAGCACGAGGGCCAGACCCGAATCATCGGCTTCGACCACGCCATCATCGCGGCCGGTTCCGAGCCGGTGCAGATGCCGTTCATCCCGCACGACGACCCACGGGTGATCGACTCGACGGGGGCGCTGGAACTCGACGGCGTGCCGGCCCGCCTCCTCGTGATCGGCGGCGGCATCATCGGGCTCGAGATGGCGACCGTCTACCACGCGCTCGGCTCGAAGGTGACCATCGTCGAGCTGATGGACCAGATCATCCCGGGTGCGGACAAGGACATGGTCACGCCGCTGATGAAGCGCATCCAGAAACAGTACGAGGCCATCCACCTCAAGGCCAAGGTCACCGCCGTCGAGGCGACGCCGGAGGGCCTGAAGGTCTCGTTCGAGGGCGGCACCGCGCCGGCGACCGACATCTTCGACAAGGTGCTGGTCTCGGTGGGACGTCGCCCCAACGGCAAGCGCATCGGCGCGGAGGCGGCGGGCGTCGCCGTGGACGAGCGCGGCTTCATCGCCGTTGACCGGCAGATGCGAACCAACGTGCCCCACATCTTCGCCATTGGCGACGTAGTCGGGCAGCCGATGCTGGCCCACAAGGCGACCCATGAAGGCAAGGTCGCGGCCGAGGTCGCCGCCGGCAGGACCAGCGTCTTCGACGCCAAGGTGATCCCGTCCGTCGCCTACACCGACCCGGAGGTGGCCTGGGTCGGCATGACCGAGAACGAGGCCAAGGCGAAGGGGATCAAGGTCGGCAAGGGCGTGTTCCCCTGGGCGGCCTCCGGACGCTCCCTGGCCCTCGGCCGCGAGGAGGGCCTGACCAAGGTCCTGTTCGACCCCGAGACCGACCGCATCCTCGGCTGCGGCATCGTCGGGCCGTCCGCCGGCGACCTCATCGCGGAGGCGGCACTCGCCATCGAGATGGGGGCGGATGCCGAGGATATCGGCCTGACCATCCACCCGCACCCGACCCTGTCGGAGACGATCGGACTCGCGGCCGAGGCCTTCGAGGGGACGATCACCGACCTCTACATGCCCAGGAAGGACGGGGCCAAGAAGGCCCACTGAGAGGCTTCGAGATCCCCGCTGCGTCCGGGAGACCGCGTCGCCCGAAGATCCCCCCACTCGGGCTCAACGCACCCTCCGGGCCACCCGGCCCGGGGGACGGGGACGAGCCCGTCATCGGCACGGACAGAGGCGCGGCCTGCGACCGGTCCCTGCGGGTTCGGTCAGACCCCGCGCGTCGCCCCGGTGTCGCATTCGCGCTTCGCCAGGGCCGACGACGCGGAGGCGCGATCCGGAATCTCAGGCGGCGGGCGGGGCCTTGTCGGGAATCGACCGGGCGCGGCCGAAATCGGCTTCCGCCGTCTCCTGGCCCATGGCGACGATGCCCTTGCGGATGGTGCGGGTGCGGCTGAAGAGTTCGTGGAGCGCGTCGCCGTCGCCCCAGCGGATGGCGCGGGCGAGCGCCGCGAGGTCCTCGTTGAAGCGCCCGAGCATCTCCAGCACCGCGTCCTTGTTGGTCAGGAACACGTCGCGCCACATGGTCGGGTCGGAGGCGGCGATGCGGGTGAAATCGCGGAAGCCGCCGGCGGAGAACTTGATCACCTCCGACTGCGTCACCGCTTCCAGATCGGCGGCGGTGCCGACGATGTTGAAGGCGATGAGGTGCGGCACGTGGCTGGTGATGGCGAGCACGAGGTCGTGGTGCTCGGGCGTCATGGTCTCGACGATGGCGCCGAGCCCCTCCCAGAACGCCTGGACTCGGGCGCTCGCCGCAGCGTCCGTGCCGTCCGGCGGGGTCAGGATGCACCAGCGCCCGGAGAACAGGGTCGAGAACCCGGCATCCGGGCCGGAATACTCGGTGCCGGCGACGGGATGGGCCGGCACGAAGGCGACGCCGTCGGGCAGGTGCGGCGCCACGGCCGCGACCACGGAGGCCTTCACCGACCCGACATCGGACACGATGGCACCGGGCTTCAAGGCTCCGCCCATGGCCTCCGCCACGGCCCCGACGGCCCCCACCGGCACGCACAGGATCACGAGGTCGGCGTTCGCCACGCCGGCAGCGACGTCGTCGGTGGCCGTGTCGGCGAGGCCGAGCGCCCGCACGCGCTCCAGAACGCCCCAGTCGCGGTCGACGGCCACGATGGTCCGGGCGAGCCCATACTGGCGCGCACCCCGGGCGATGGACGAGCCGATGAGGCCGAGACCGACGATGGCGAGGGTGCCGATGACGGGGTGGTCGGTGACGAGCGTGTCGATCTCAGGCACGCGGTGCGGCCCCGACGAAGTCGGTGAGCGCGGCGAGGAAGGCGCGGTTGGCCTCTTCGCTGCCGACGGTGACGCGCAGGGCATGGGGCAGGCCGTAGGACGAGACCCGCCGGACGATGATGCCGCGCGCCGTCAGGAACGCGTCCGCCTCCGCCGCCGTGCGCCCGGCCGCGTCGGGAAAATGCACGAGCGCGAAGTTGGCAACGCTCGGCGTCACCGTGAGCCCGAGGGCCGTCACCGCCTCGGCGAGCCAGGCGAGCCAGGTGTCGTTGTGGGCGATCGCCGCCGCCACGTGCGCCTCGTCGGCGATGGCCGCCGCGCCCGCGGCGATGCCGGGTCCGGACAGGTTGAACGGCCCCCGGATGCGGTTGACCGCGTCGGCCACCTCCGCCGGGGCGACCATCCAGCCGATGCGCAGGGACGCGAGGCCGTGGATCTTCGAGAAGGTCCGGGTCATCACCACGTTCTGGGATTCGAGCACGAGGTCGAGCCCGGCGCTGTAATCGTTGGCGCGGACATACTCGGCATAGGCCCCGTCGAGGACGAGGAGGACGTGGGGCAGCAGGCCGGCGTGCAGGCGGCGGACCTCGTCGAAGGGCAGGTAGGTGCCCGTCGGATTGTTGGGGTTGGCGAGGTAGACGATCTTCGTGCGCGGGGTGACGGCGGCCAGCATGGCGTCGACGTCGGCCGTGAGGTCGCGCTCGGGCACCACCACGGGGGTGCCGCCGGCGGCCAGGATGGCGATGCGGTACACGAGGAAGCCGTGCGCGCAGAAGATGCCCTCGTCGCCCAGGCCCATGTAGGCGTAGGCGAGGAAGGACAGGAGCTCGTCGGAGCCCGCTCCGCAGACGATGCGGGCGGGGTCGAGGCCGTAGCGCCGGCCAATGGCCTCGCGCAGGCGCGCCGAGGTGCCGTCCGGATAGAGTTCGAGCTTGCCCGACGCCTCCTGAAGGGCGGCGAGAGCCTGCGGGCTCGGTCCCAGGGGCGTCTCGTTGGAGGAGAGCTTGTGGACCTTGTGCGCCCCCGGCGCGCCGCTCTTGCCGGGCACGTAGGCCTCGATGGCGAGGACGCCCGGACGGGGCACCGGGCGGGCGGAGGCGGTCGTGTCAGGGGACATGGCGGAGGACATGAAACGGGCCGGGGTGATCGCTAAGGCCACCGTCTAACAAAGCTTGCCGGCCTTGACGAGGAGAGGGCGTGGCTCACCGTCCCTTGCGCAGGGGCCGGACGAAGCCGGGGCCGCCCGGGGCGAAGCCGGTGGCGCGGCAGAATGCGTCGAGGTCGGTCAGTTCCGGCGGCGCCACGAGCTGGAGGGTATCGCACTCGGCCATGCGGGCGGCCTGGGAAGCGGCCTTGATCAGGAGCCGCCCGAGGCCGCGACGGCGTTGCTCGGCCCCCACGAACAGGGTGGTGACCTGCGCCACCGGCCGGGCCTCCGTGAGGGTCCGGTACCAGTGCAGCACCACGAGGCCGCTCGGCGGTCCCCATTCCTGGGCGATGAGCGCGACACCGGCCCCGGTCCGCATGGCCTCCAGGCGCTCGGCGAGGGAGTCGGGCGGAATCGTGAGCCCGGCCTCCGCGAGCAGGACGGCGAGGCCGGGCGCATCGGCGGCGCTCGCGGCGCGGATTTCCAGGCCGTGGCGGCTTCCCAATGCGTGTTCCGATCCCTGTCCCGCCGATCTATGTCCCGCCGGTCCGGGTCTCGGCCCAGGCTCGGTCGCACTCCGCCTGCGCGGCGCGGGCGGCGGCACTCTGACGTTCCTGCTCGGCATGGACGGCCCGCAGGCGCCGCGCCTCGCGCTCCGCCATCTTGCGCCGGCGCGTCTCGGCGGCAAGCTTCTGGGCCTGCAATTCCGCGACGGTGATCGGCTCGGGCGGGGCCTTGGGCGCCTGCCAGGCGTAGGTCGGAGCCGGGCGCGGCGTCGCGGTGTCCCGCCGCGCCGCGCCGAACGCCTCGGCCTCGGCCAGGGTCAGACCGGCGGCGGCGGCGATGCGGAGGGCGGCGGCCCGGCCGGCGGCGCGCTCGCCCGGGGTGGCGCCGCGCTCCATCAGGGCCCGGCACTTGTCGAACCGTTCGCGGTCGAAGACCACCGGACCGCTCAGCGCTTCTTGTTGCCGCGCGGGCCGGTCAGGACCGGCGTGTTCACCCGGTTCTCGTCGAAGAGCTTGCGCCAGCGCGACAGGCGCTCGGGATCGAGGCTGCCCTCAGCCACCGCCGCCTGGACGGCGCAGCCGGGCTCGTGCGCGTGGGTGCAGTCCCGGAACCGGCACCGGGGCGCCAGCTCGATGATCTCGGCGAACAGGGTCTCGATTCCCTCGGCCGCGTCGCTGACGTGGAGGGTCCGCATCCCCGGCGTGTCGATGACCCAGCCCCCGCCCGCGATGGCGTGGAGGGAACGCGCCGTCGTCGTGTGGCGGCCCTTGGCGTCGTGCTCGCGGATATCGCCGGTGAGCTGCGGCTCGCCCGCGTCGTCGCCCGCCAGGGTGTTGACCAGGGTCGACTTGCCGACACCGGAAGAGCCGACGAGCGCCACGGTCCGGCCCGGACCGCACCACGGCGCCAGCGCCGCGGCGGCGCCCGCCTCGCGGGGGTTGAGAATCAGCACGGGCAGGTCGCGCTGGAGGGCCTCGGCCTGAAGGCGGTAGGTCTCGGCATCCGTGGCCGTGTCGGCCTTGGTCAGCAGGATCACCGGCTCGGTCCCGGCCTGATTGGCGAGGGCGAGGTAGCGTTCGAGACGGGCCGGATTGAAGTCGGCGTTGCACGAGGTGACGACGAACAGGGTGTCGACATTGGCGGCGGCGAGTTGCGGGACCTTGGAACCCTCGACACGCCGGGCCAGCAGCGTCCGCCGCTCCAGCCGGCCCTGCAGGGTGCGGGCGGCGGGATCGATGAGCACCCAGTCCCCCACGGCGTAGGCACCGGTGTTGGTGTGGTGCGCCAGGGCGATCCTGATCGGACCGTCCGGCCCGATGGCGCTCATGCGCGAGCGATGGACCATGCTGATGCGGGCGGGCAGGCCCGGCCTGTCGCCGACCTGATCGGCGAAGAAGGGCGACCATCCCAGGGTCGCGAGGGCATCGGACGGAGCGGTCACGGACGGGATCCCCGCGCGCGCCGCCCGCGGGGATCGGACGCGGTCGATGCACCGGGAAACGAACCAGGGCGTCGGCTAATCGATTGGCGACGTCCCGGCCGGGATCGGCCGTCCGGGCGCCGGAGCCCGCGCGCGGCGGCGTTGCGATCATCTGCGAACAAGATCATGGGCGATCACTACACCGTTTCGCGGCCCTGTGCGGACCCTGTCGGCGCCCGCTCCCGACGACGCACGGTTTTCGTGACGCGTGGCATCTCGTTGACGCTTCGCAGGGCGCACACTACCTCCCTTCCAGCCGATACGCATTCCAGCCGACACGACGGGTCCGCCTGCCCACGCCATCGCCGGGACCGAGTGCGCTGTCCCGGCGACCATCGGCGGCTCCCTTCGGAACCACCCCCGATCCTCTTCCCCAGATCCGCCCGCCATGACCATGTCGTTCGATCCCCTCACCCAGCCCCGCGCCGAGGCCGATCGCACGGCCGACGCGCCTCCGGTCGTCGAGGCCAAGAACGCCGTGGAAGCCAAGGACGCCGTGGAAGCCAAGGGAGCGAACGCCCAGGGTCTCGTGGCGGAGTTCGGCCCGGACGAGCCCCTGACCATGGATGCGGGCGTGGCCCTCGCCCCGTTCCAGATCGCCTATCAGACGGCCGGGACCCTCAACGCCGACCGCTCCAACGCCGTGCTCATCTGCCACGCGCTGACCGGCGACCAGCACTTCGCCCACACCCACCCGGTGACGGGCAAGCGCGGCTGGTGGGAGACCCTGGTCGGGCCGGGCAAGCCCGTCGACACGGACCGCTACTTCGTCGTCTGCTCCAACGTCGTCGGCTCCTGCATGGGCTCGACGGGGCCGGCCTCCCCCGATCCGGCGACGGATCGGGCCTACGGCCTCGACTTTCCCCTGGTGACCATCCGCGACATGGTCCGCGCCCAGGCGATGCTCCTCGACCGCCTCGGCATCGGGGACCTGTTCCTTTGTATCGGCGGCTCCATGGGCGGCATGCAGGTGCTGCAATGGGCGGCGCTCTACCCCGAGCGGGTGTTCGCCGCGATGCCCATCGCCACGGGGGCCCGGCACTCGGCCCAGAACATCGCCTTCCACGAGGTCGGCCGGCAGGCGATCATGGCCGATCCGGCCTGGGCCGAGGGGCGCTACCTCGAGGCCGGCACGCGGCCCGCCAAGGGTCTGGGTGTCGCCCGCATGGGTGCGCACATCACCTACCTGTCGGAGCCGGCCCTGCACCGCAAGTTCGGCCGGCGGTTCCAGGGCGGCTCGGCCCCGACCTTCTCGTTCAACGCCGACTTCCAGATCGAGAGCTACCTGCGCCACCAGGGCCTCAGCTTCGTCGAGCGGTTCGACGCCAACGCCTACCTGTATCTGACGCGGGCCATGGATTACTTCGATCTCGCCGCCGACCATGGCGGCGTGCTCGCCAACGCCTTCCGGGGCACGAAGACCCGCTTCTGCGTCATGTCGTTCACCTCCGACTGGCTGTTTCCCACGGCCGATTCCCGCGCCATCGTACATGCCCTCAACGCGGCCTCGGCGGCGGTGGCCTTCGTCGAGGTCGAGAGCGACAAGGGGCACGACGCCTTCCTCCTCGACGAGCCGGTGATGTTCGGGGCGGCCCGTGGCTTCATCGACGCCGCCGCCCGGGCACGCGGCCTGTGAAGTCCCAGCGCGTCGTCGCGCCGACCCCCTGGGACGCCGCCGCCTCGCTCCCGCGGGGCGACCTCGGCAGCGCGCGCGTCGATCACCTCGTGGTGCTCGGTCTCGTGGCCCCGGGCGCGCGGGTCCTTGACATCGGTTGCGGCGACGGCACCCTGCTGGCGCTGCTGCGCGACCGGCGCGGCATCGACGGGCGCGGCATCGAACTCTCGCGCGAGGGCGTCAACGCCTGCCTCGCGCGCGGCCTGCCGGTGATCCAGGGCGACGCCGACACGGATCTGGCGAACTACCCCGACGACGCCTTCGACGTGGTGGTCCTGTCCCAGACCATCCAGGCGACGCGCAATCCGCGCATCGTCCTCGAGCATCTCCTGCGCATCGGCCGGCAGGTGGTGATCTCGTTCCCGAATTTCGGTCATTGGCGCGTGCGGGCGGAACTGGCTTTTCGCGGCCGGATGCCGGTCACGGCCCTGATGCCGGAGGAGTGGTACGAGACCCAGAACATCCACCACTGCACCATCCGCGACTTCGTCGGCCTGTGCCGGACGGTGGGTGCGCGGATCGAGAAGGCCACGGCGCTGGACGCGCGCGGCCGGCCCATGCGCTTCTCGATGCCGTGGTGGGTGTGGAACCTCATCGGCGCGCAGGGGGTGTTCCTGCTGACCCTGGACAAGGACGACGGGCTCGGTGCACCGGCGCAGGCCTGAGGGGCGTCAGGTCCGGCGCACCAGAAAGGTCGCGACGTCGTAGGTGACCAAAGCCCCCGCCCCGTCGAAGCGGCGCAGGACCCGCCGGAGATTTCCGGGCGACAGGGGTGCCCGGCCGTCCGAGGTTCCGGCACCGATGGCCCTGAGGGCGTTGAGAAAGGCGCGCCCATCCGCATGCGCCTCGACCACGGGCTCGCGCGCCACCGTCACGGTGCATCCCGGGATGCGCAACGCCGCCAGGTCCGCCGCGGCGGGATAGGCCGGCGTCGCCGCTTCGAAGCCGAACTCGGCATGGGCCCGGCGCCACTCGGCGAAGGTGCCCGAGGCCAGGGTCGCCACGGCGAGGTGCCCCCCGGGCGCGAGGAGTCCGGCGAGCCGCGCCAGGGAGGCGGACAGGTCCTCGAACCACTGCGCGGCCAGACTCGAACAGATCAGATCGTAGCCGGGCGCGAGGCAGGGACGCTCCCCATCCATCACCACGAAGCCGACGCCCGACCCGAGCCGGGCGCGGCAGCGCAGGGCCATGGCGGGCGCGATGTCGGTGGCGAGGTACGGGCCGGCGGCGATCCGGCGGCGCAGGGCCGCCGTCAGGAACCCGGTGCCGCAGCCGATCTCCAGCACGCGCGGCGCCGGGGCGAGGGGCAGGGCCGCGATGCGCGCGGCCAAGGCCTCGGCCACCCGCGCTTGGATGCCGGCGGCGCCGTCATAGCCCTCGGCCCCGTCGAAGGCCCGGGCCACAGCCTGCTTCCAGGAACGCATCGCGCAGGTTGTTCTTCCGAGGGGTGAGCGGTGGCGTTAACCGGCGAGCGGCGCAGCCTCAAGCCACGCCAAGATCTCAGGCCGATTCGAGGACGCGTTGCACGAGCGCGGGCTCTCGGCTGATGACCAGCAGGTAGGCGCGCGTCGAGCTATCGGGTTGGGCGCGTCCTTGCTCAAGGTCACGCAGGGTACCGATCGGAAAGCCGAAGCGGCTGGCGAACTGCGTTTGCGTCAGGTCGAGGGCCTTGCGAATTGCCTTGATGTCGATCTGTGAGGGGGCATGGAGGCGGTAGGTTTCGGAATCCGCGTCTCCCCCAGCGATGGCGACGGCTTGATGCGCCGCCTCGATCAATCCCTTGCCGAAACTCGTCATCGCATTCTCCTGCGCAGCGGTTGCACGACTAGCCCCTCGACCATCACGGGTCCCGATTTCTCCGATGCGCGCCCGCACGATAGATCTCAGCGAGGGTTCCGAGCACACTGCGCAGAGTGTTTCGGTCCGCCTGACTGATATCGGCACGCTGTCCTTTCGAGATGAGGCGCAACAGAAAGACGGGGACATCGGTCGCGGCATAAAACGTGATGATCCGATATCCGCCGGATTTGCCTTTCCCTTTCCCAGCGACCCGAACCTTGCGAGCGCCGCCGGTGCCGACGATCACGTCGCCAGCCTGCGGATCGGCCGCGATCAAGGTCGCAATAGCGTCGATCTCGTCGTCCTCGACACCGGCGGCCTTCGCATCGGCCAGGAAAAGCGGCGTCATGACGACGGTCTGCATCGCGCGGCCTGACAACCTTCATCGAATGCCCCACCGTCGCGGTATCCTTCGGAGGCAAGGACGTGTCGGCAGAGATCCGGCGAGGCCAGTCTATACGGTTTACCCGTACTTCTTCAAGAATGCAGATCCCGGGTGCCCGTGGCGATATCTACGCACCCTCCGGTTCTTACGCCGCCAATCTCTCCTCGATCATCCGCGCCACGGCGAGGGCCCGCCCGTCATCGCCGAAACGGGCGATGATCTGCACGCCCAGTGGCAAGCCGTCCCCCGGCACCGGCAGGTTGACGCAGGGCACCCCCATCAGGGTCCAGAGACGGTTGAAGCGCGGGTCGCCGGTGCTGGCGAGCCCCGCCGGGGCCCGGCCGGGGGCAGAGAACGTCAGGATCGCGTCGAACTCGGAAAAAACGTCCTTGAGGACGCGCCGGGCGCGGTGCGCCGTGCGGCGGGCCGAATCGTAGGCGTCCGCGGTGAGATCCTGCGCCCCGTCGAGTTCGGCCCGCAGCCCCGGCCCGAGGGCGTCGCGGTGGTGGGCGTATTCCCAGGCCAGGGCCTGGCGCGCCTCGAAGGCCTGCACGGTCGCCTGGACCGCCCAGGCCTCGGAGAGGGCTGCCGGCAGGACGAGGTCGGTGACGGTGGCGCCGGCGGCCTCCGCCGCGCGGGCCGCGCGGCCCAAGGCCGCCACGGCGTCCGGGTCGGCGGAGCCGGCGAAATCCTGGAACACGAGGCCGAGGCGCGGGGCGGCGATCCCGCCCGGCGCCAGATCGATGGCCGGGCGGTCGGCCAGGAGCGCGAGGGCGTGGGCGACGTCGCGGATGCCGGCGCCGAACAGGCCCAGGGTGTCGAGGGCCCACGAGAAGGTCTTCACCCCCACCGTCGGCAGCAGGCGGAACGACGGCTTGATGGCGGCGACCCCGCAGAAGGCCGCCGGGCGGATCACCGAGCCCGCCGTCTGGGTGCCCAGGGCCAGCGGCACGAGGCCGGCGGCCACCGCCGCCGCCGAGCCCGAGGACGAGCCGCCCGGCGTGTGCCCGGGATCGTGCGGGTTCACCGTCGCGGACGGGTCGCGGCTGGCGAACGGGCAGGTCACGGTCTTGGCGAGCGGCACCGCGCCGAGCGCCCGTAGGCGCGAGACGATGGCCGCGTCGGCCTTGGGCCGCCAGCCGGCATAGATCGCCGAGCCCATCCCCGTCGGCATGTCGGCGGTGTCGATGATGTCCTTGAGGCCGACGGCGATGCCGGCGAGGGGGCCGTCGCGCGGCACCGCCGGGTCGGAGGCGACGTGGGCGAGGGCGCCGAGCCCCGGCTCGCGCGCCGCGATGGCGTCCCGCGCGAGGGCGATGGCGCCGGCCGGATCGAGGATGCCGGCCCTGAGCCGGGTGCGAAGATCGACGAGGGACTGCATGGGCCTTGAGTCCGATCCGCCGCGCGATCTGTCAACACGTATCCACAAGCCGGGGCCATGATCCGCAGCGTTGACGGAGCGTTTACGCAAAGCCGCGCATCGTCCTCATCATGTGGCGTAGCGTTCTCGCGTTCTCCGCCCTTGCGCTGTTCGGCGCGGGGCTCACCGGCTGTGCGCTCAACAAGTTTGAGCAGCGCGAGCCCTGGCGCGACCAGACCGAACAGGCCTGCAATTCCAAGCGCTTGGTCGAGACGAGCGAGTTCGTCACCGCGGTGAAAGCCATCGAGGGACCGGGCGTCTGCGGCATGCTCCAGCCCTACCGGGTCACCCGGATGGGCGGGGGCAGCGTCGCCCTCAAGCAGCGCATGACCCTGGCGTGCCCGGCCTTGGCCGAGGCGGAAGCCTGGCTCGCCGACACGATCCAGCCGGCCGCCGCCCTGTATTTCGGCCAGCCCGTGGCCGAGATCAACGCCGGCACCTATGCGTGCCGGGGCCGCAACAACCAGGTCGGCGCCAAGTTGTCGGAGCATTCCTTCGGCAACGCCCTCGACATCATGTCGTTCAAGCTCGCCGACGGCTACGTCATCACCGTGAAGGGCGGCTGGCGCGGCACGGAGGCCGAGCAAGGCTTTCTGCGCGAAGTCTTTCTCGGTGCCTGCGCCCGCTTCTCGACGGTGCTGGCGCCCGGCTCCAACGTCTTCCACTACGACCACATCCACGTCGATCTCGCCCGCCACGACCCGCGCGGCCTGCGCCGGATCTGCCAGCCCCTGATCAAGTTCACCCCCCAGCTCGGCGCCGAGGCCACGGCCCGGCCGGTGGCGCGGCCCCGGCCCGTCGAGCGCCTGCCGGCCCCGGCCCAGGCCCCCGTGGACGTGGAGGAGGACGATCCCTACGGCGTCGCCCCCACGTCCCACAACCTGCGCGGCGCGCCGTCCCACCTCGCCCGTGCGCCGGTGGAGGCCCCGTCCCACGCCCGGTCCGCGCCGTCCGCTTACGTCGCCGCGCCGGCCCCCCGGCCCCGCCTTGCCGCGACTCCCACGGCCCGGCCCGTGGACGAGCCGGCCCCGGGATTCGAACGCGAGCCCCTGTCCCTGTCGGCCCCCGGCCTGTCCGGCCCGATCTACTGATCCTGATGTCCTCGAGTGCCGCCACTGTGCCCCCCGCACCCCAGGGGGCGTGAAACCGACGGCCGGCCGGGCGCGCAAGCTTGACTCCGGCGGGGCAGCGGCCATCGTTCCGCGCAACCGTACGGACTCCAGCAAAAGATCGCCGGCATGCGCCCGAATCGCCTCTCCAAGACCTTTGCCACCACCTTCGCCCTCGGCCTCGTCCTGGCCGGCGCCCTCCAGCCGGCCTTCGCCCGCTCGGGCCGCGAGGAGATCACCCCCGCCGAGGAGCGCGAGTTCAATTACGACGCCAACATCCCCGGCTGCCAGGCCTCCGAGGTGCTGGAGCGGCTCTCGACGAACTTCGCCGAGAAGGAGCGCAAGTTCTGGAACTCGGCGCTGACCATCGTGGGCTACGAGCGCATCGAACGCACGGCCTGGCGGCCCTGGGGCCTCGACTTCGTGCCCCGGCGCTACTGCAGCGCGGTGGCCACCACCTCCGACGGAATCCGCCGCAAGGTCGACTATTCCGTGCGCGACGGCCTCGGCATCATCGGCGCCGACTGGGGCATCGAGTTCTGCGTCCACGGCCTCGACCGCAACCTCGCCTACGCCTACGCCACGGCCTGCCGCGAAGCCCGTCCGTGAGTTTTTTCGCACGCGCCGTCCTGGCCGCCGGGCTGTTGGCCGGTGGCCCGGGTGCGGTGGCCGCCCAAGGCTACGACCAGCGCGGCACGCCGGGCGAATTCGACTTCTACGTCCTCGCCCTGTCGTGGTCGCCGACCTATTGCGACGGGGACGGCGGGCGCCGCGAGGCCGATGGCCAGTGCCGTCCGGGCCGGGGCCTCGGCTTCGTCGTCCACGGCCTGTGGCCGCAATACACCCGGGGCTATCCGTCGAACTGCTCCGGCGTCGAGCGGTCGCCGACGCGGCAGGCCATGGACTTAGCCGGCGAAATCTATCCGAGCGAGGGCCTCGCCCGCCACGAGTGGCGCCGGCACGGCACCTGCTCGGGCCTCGACCCGGCGGCCTATTTTCGCGCCGCCCGCACGGCCCGCGAGGCGGTGACGATTCCGGACGCGTTCCAGAAACCCGGCGCCGACACCCGCGCCGCGCCCATCGAGATCGCCCGACAGTTCGTCATGGCCAACCGGGGCCTGCGCCCCGACATGATGTCGGTGGCCTGCCAGCGCGGCCGGCTGCAGGAGGTCCGCATCTGCTTCTCGAAAGACCTGCGCGGCTTCACCCCCTGCCCGGAGGTGGCGCGCCAGAACTGCCGCGCCGGCGAGGTCGCCATCGAGGCGGCACGCTGAAGGTGCGCCCGTGAATTACCGCCACGCCTTCCACGCCGGGAACTTCGCCGACGTCCTAAAGCACCTCGTCCTGACGCGGGTGCTGACGCATCTCCACGCCAAGGCGACGCCGTTCCGGGCCATCGACACCCATGCGGGCTTGGGCTTCTACGATCTCGCCGGTGACGAGGCCGGGCGCACGGGCGAGGCGGCGGAGGGCTGGGGCCGCTTCGACACGCCGTTCCCGGAGGCCGTGGAGGGCCTGCTCGCCCCCTACCGGGCGGCGGTGGCGGCGGCCCAAGCGCGCCACGGCGCCACCACCTATCCGGGCTCGCCGGCGATCATCCGCGAATTCCTGCGCGCCACCGACAAGGGCGTGTTCGTCGAGCTCCACCCCGCCGACGCCGAAATCTTGCGCGACCGCTACAATCAGGATTCGCGCACCAAGGTGCTGCACCTCGACGGCTGGACGGCCCTGGGGTCCCTGATCCCGCCCCCCGAGCGCCGCGGCCTCGTGCTCATCGACCCGCCCTACGAGGAACTCGGCGAGATCGACCGCCTCGGGGCGGCGCTGGCCAAAGCCGTGGCGAAGTGGCCGACGGGGACCTACATCGGCTGGTATCCGATCAAGGACGTGGCCCTGGTGGACGCCATGGTGGCCGAGCTCCACGGCGCCCTGAACCGCCCGGCCCTGCGCCTCGACCTCCTCGTCAGCGAACCCGACCCGACCCGGCTCAACGGCAACGGCCTCATCGTGATCAACCCGCCCTGGACCCTGGCCGAGGAGGCGATGCTGTTCCTGCCGGCCCTGGCCGAGCGCCTGGCCCGCACCGAGTACGGCGCCTTCCGCTGCGAGGCGTTCGGTGCGGAAGCGTAGGGGGTTTGGTGGAGACACGGGCGTGACGGCCTGGGTCGATCTCGACAGCACCCCGATCCCCGGCGGGACCGAGACCCTGCACCTGCGCCGCTGGGGCGAGGCCTACTCGATCCAGGTCGGCACGGCCGAACTGATGACCGACCAGGACCGCGGATCGGAGCAGGCGCTCGCCACCATCCCGTGCGGGCGCCTGACGGATCGCGCGGCGCCCCGCATCCTCATCGGCGGCCTAGGCATGGGCTTCACCCTGCGGGCCGCCCTCGACGGGCTCGGACCGCAGGCCGAAGTGGTGGTGGCCGAACTCGTGCCGGGCGTCGTCGCCTGGGCGCGGGGCCCCCTCGCGCACCTGCACGGGGCCAGCCTCGACGATCCCCGGGTGACCATCGTCGAGGCGGACGTGAACCGCCTGATCCAGTCGGGCCCGGCCCGGTTCGACGCGATCCTCCTCGACGTCGACAACGGCCCCAAGGGCATGACCCGGCGCTCCAACGACCGCCTCTACGATGTCTGGGGGTTGAGGCGCGCCCACTACGCCCTGCGGCCGGGCGGAATCCTGGCGGTGTGGTCGGGCAGCCCCGACCGCCGCTTCAAGGCCCGGCTCAAGCGCTGCGGCTTCGCCGTGGAGGAAATCCGCTTCGGCGCCCAACCGGGCGGACGCCGCCACGTCATGTGGATCGCCGTGCGGATGGAGGCGGAGGCCGGGGCCGCGACGGCCTGACGCCGGCGCCGAGACGGCTCACGGCGTCTCATACGGTTTCCGCCTGATCCGTTCGGTGACGCGGTGCAATGCGGGTCCCCTCCTCCCCTGGCGCGGGTCCCCTCTCCTGGAAGGAGAGGGACAGGGTGAGGTGTGGGACTTATTCGGAGAGTTCGCACACCTCACCCCAACCCTCTCCTTTCAGGAGAGGGAGCCCCGGTACGCCTCCCGCCCCTGTCCGGATGCCTGCCGCTGCATGGAATCGGCCCATTCGCAGTTGTGTGAATCCAGAAGCCCAAACAGGAGAGGGGGCCCGTCGCGGCTGCTCAATCCGAAGTGATCAACCGGAGCTGGTATCAGGCGCACGCCGGCGATTCGTTCGGCCACGCGCCGATGTCCCGGCGGGATGCAGCATGGCGCCGCCGCCGACCGCGTCCCGGCCGGCAGGATCGCCTGCGGAGGCCGATCCGGTCCGGATCGCGAGAACACGCGCTCGACATCCGATCAGCCAGAACCACGGCCTCTTCCGGGCACGGCTGCCCCGTGTAGACGGATGAGCCGGATCGGGATCGTTCAGCAGACCGCGCCGATGTTTCCCATCACGTCGACGGTGCGACCCGTATAAGTTGCACCGGTTGCGCTGATATAACCCAGCACCACCTTCGGTAAAATAGAGGTGTAAGTCGTCGTCAGCATGACCGCCGAGCCGACGTCATTATCCCTGAGTATGCTCTTGGCCGATGCGATGATTTTGCTGTCGGTCAAAGTCGTGTCGGTTCCCGAGCAGGGTTTGATCGTCCCACTCTGATTCTGGATCATATACAGGCTGATCGAAGCATTCGGATAACGCGTGAGAGCGTTTGCTTGGCGCGGCGAATAGCTGTTGATCAGGGCCGACATACAGCTCGAATCCGAGCACGTCGCCATGGCGTGAGCAATCAGCGTGGAAGCACGGTCGGCGTCGCGCTTCGCGGAAACCATGTAGACGAGATCGAAGGCACCGGCAAACAGAACCAGCAGCACGGTCCCAAGAAGTGCGAATTCAATCGATGCCACCCCCGAATGACAGGCACGAAACAATTCCAGGGATCTACGCATGAGCCGATATCCAACCAATTCTGTATCTGCAGCCTGCAACCTACGGACGGCGGAAGATCACCGAGTCCTTAGCGGTCAATTGCGGAATGAAGGCCAGGATCTGCGGTGTCGGCATCGTCGCCCGCAGCACCAGGACGTCGCCGCTCGAACCAGGGCTGAAGGTCGTTCCGGCTATGGCCGTCGGTGTCGTCGGCAAGTCGTCGAGCCGCATCATCTCGACTTTGACGCCGGTCGTCGAATCGAGACACGCGGCCTGAAAGACAATTTTGGCACAAAGCTTGGTTACGTATCCCGACCTGCTCCCGAGGATCAGTTCACTCTCCGGTCTCGAGGCGCTGCTGTAGAGGGCATTGCTGAGGGTCTGCTGAGTATAGTTGAGGAACACGAACTGGAGTATGCCGAGGCATAGGAGGAGGAACGGGAAAACAACCAGAGCGAACTCGACGGCGGACGCACCGGTCATGTCGGACAGAATGAATCGGGCGCGCCGACACCGAAACACGCGTGCCCGGTCCATCGCCCCGATCACCGGAAGCCGAACCACGTCACGGAGCGACGACAAGGATCGCGGCACGCTATCGGACACTATCTTCATCTCCGCCCCTCCTGTGAAGATCATGCCGCAGTTGGAGTGCCTCACAAGACTCCCGGGCGCCGCCGGCTCTCGCCTTGGGCGCCACGGCGCAGCGGGAGTTTTGTGAGAGAGACTTGTTATGGGCAGGCATTCCTGCAGATGCGGAGATAATCGATCAACCCGCCGAAACTATCGTTGAGACCGGCGGCTCGCCAGGAAATGCGATATTCCTGCTGGGTCGTAACGGTGAATTTATAACTGCGCTCCGTCCATGTCTTGGACCAGACGCAGACATCCGCCAAATAGGATTTCATATAAGCCGGGTTTGTCGCTACGGTCAGCGCCTGATCATCGGATTTGTAGCCGCTGGTTTTCGGCTCGACCCAAAGTTCGATCCTCCGGGTTTGCCCATCGAGGGAGATGGTGCTGACGCCCGCGCGATTTTTCGCGACATCGGTGTCTCGGGTGACACCATCCGTGGATGCCGGATTCGAACAGATCACAGTGTCATTGGGATATTGGTAGTTACCGACATTTTTGCGGGCGTTATAGACATAGCGGACTTCATAGACACCGGTCGGCAGGGTCAGGGGTATGGTGATGGACGAGTTCGTGACCTGTCCGCCCTTGTTGCAGGCAATTGTTTGACTGTTGATCGTCGCGCCGACCCGGTTGCTGCAGTCACTGTCGAGCTCTGCGAAATTCTGGCCGTACTGCACACCATCGCCGGTTTCGATCGCAGACAACTTGTCGACTTCGACGCCGGCATTCGTCGTACCCCAGCTTCTGCCCGCGCAGATCGAACTGGCGCAGGTCGCCTGCGCCATGGTGCCGAACACGCCCCAGCCGCCGTTCAAACTGTAGTTTTCGAAGGATTCGGACATGACCAGCGTGGGCGGGCCCGAGGACGCGTTGACGCTGACCGCACAATCACGCGTGACCGCGAAGGTCATGGCGTTTTTGCTCAAGAAATTCTTGAACACGAGATCGACCGTACCGGTTCCGGCGACATGAATGTTGCCCGGACGCAGGTTGAGTGGCGGCACCGTCAGGAGCAGATCCGAAACGGTCGGGGCCGCCGTGATCGTGGCGGTCGCTGCCAGTCCGCGTTCATCGCGATTTTTGGTCGCGTAGGTCTGCACCGTGGCAGCGTAATCCGTCGGCATGACGGCACCGGTGAGGCTCTCGACATAGACCTCGGCTTGCCGGCAGGTGAGATCGGCGGCCGAAGTCAGGCGCTGCTTGTAGTCGATGGCGCGGGACACATCGATTCCACCGCCAACGCCGACCAGAACCACCGGCAACAGCAGAGCAAACAGCAGCGCAATGCTGCCCGACTGGTCCGACTTGAGCATGAAATGAAATTCCGGACACGCTTCAGTGCGATCCGAGGATAGCCTTGCAAAATTAAGGAGACATTACTTTTACTGTAGTGCTGGAGGAGTTTCGGCCCAATGAATCCAAATCTGAGCAAATTTTGGGTGTCGTCGATCTCTGACTTTGCGAGCCTTGCATCGTTGCTCTCCCTCGTGTGCGCAGACACGGAACGCGCCGCCCGCCCGTGATGACTTCGGGCGACGGGGCAGAGCCGGGCAGATTCAAGAGGCTCGATCCAAGCTGCAAACGGCTGAGTTTACGTCGTCTTGCATCGGTCGAGATCCGGGCGACCGCCCGAAGTCTTGAGATTGCATCTCAGAAGCGGATCGGCGCAAAACCATCCGACGCCAATGCTTCGAGCGGGCTCCAGCCGTCAGGTTTCCGCCGCTGGAAGGAGCTCCGGTCCCGACGTTTCGATCCGAACGGAGGGGGCGAACACGGTATCCCGCGCGCGCGCGAGGGGAGGCCCACCGGTCAATGGGGGCGCTCCGACGTGGCGGGCCGAGCGTGTTCGGGGGCCTTCGCAAACCTCCCGCACGCAGTCGGTTCCCGGTCCGGACGCGGCCGGACGGCGGGAGGTTTGCAGGAGACCGCCTTCGCACAGCCCCTCAGTAAGTGTACCCGCGCTGGCCGTAGCCGTCGCCGCGCTGCTGGACGCGCGAGCCGTAGTCGATCTCGCGCTCGCGCCGGGCCTTGCGGTTGGCGAGGTAGCGCCCACCGAGGCAGCCCGCCACGGCACCGACGACGCCGCGCTCGGCGAGGTAGTGGCCGGCCAGCCCGCCGATGATCGCGCCCTTGATGCAGCCCTTGGCCTCGGCGGCGCCGGCGCTGACCAGGGTGGCGAGGGCGACGGCCGACAGGGTCGAAACGATCCGCATGGTGATCCTCCACGATTGCGGAGGATCAAACACCGGGGCGGACCACCCCGTTCCGCGAGAAACCCCTGCGGTCAGGCCGCGACGCGGCCCGTCGAGAAAAGCGGGGGTCAGGCCGCGACGCGGCCTTCCAGGGGAAACACCTTGGCGGGGTTCATGAGCCAGCCGGGATCGAACACGTTCTTGACCCGCATCTGCTGGTCGAGGTCGGCCTGGGCGTACTGGAAGCGCATGAGCTCGCGCTTCTCAATGCCGACGCCGTGTTCCCCCGTGAGGCAGCCGCCGACCTCGACGCAGAGCTTGAGGATGGCGTCGCCGGCGGCCTCGGCCTTCTGGAGCTCGCCCGGCTTGTTGATGTCGAACAGGATCAGGGGGTGCAGGTTGCCGTCGCCGGCATGGAACACGTTGGCGACCCGCAGGCCGTGGCCGGCGCAGATGGCGCCGATGCGTTCGAGCACCAGGGGCAGCTGCCCCGTGGGAATGGTGCCGTCCATGCAGATGTAGTCGGAGATGCGCCCCGTGGCGCCGAAGGCGGACTTGCGGCCCTTCCAGATGGCGGCGCTTTCCCCCTCCGATTTCGACACCCGCAGGCTCGTCGGGCCAAAGTCCCCCGCGATGGCGACGATGCGGGCGAGCATGGCCGTGCACTCGGCGTCCGAGCCCTCGACCTCGATGATGAGCATGGCCTCGGCGTCGCGCGGGTAGCCGGCCTGGGCGAAATCCTCGGTGATGAGGATCGCCTCGCGGTCCATGTATTCCATGGCCACGGGGATGATGCCGGCGGCGATGATGGCGGCGGTGCAGGCGCCGGCATCCTCGACGGAGGCGAAGCCGAGGAGCGCCGGGCGCGCGCCCTCGGCCCCGCGCAGGATGCGCACGGTGGCTTCGGTGACGATGCCGAGCTGGCCCTCCGAGCCGCAGACGAGGCCGAGCAGGTCGTAGCCGCCGGAATCGAGGTGGTCGCCGCCGATCTCCACCACGGTGCCGTCGTTCATCACCAGGGTGACGCCCATGAGGTTGTTGGTGGTGACCCCGTATTTGAGGCAATGCGCCCCGCCGGAATTCATCGCGATGTTGCCCGCGATGGTGCAGGCGAGCTGGCTCGACGGGTCGGGGGCGTAGAAGAAGCCCTCGTGGGAGACGGCCCCCGAGATGGCGAGGTTGGTGATGCCGGATTCCACCCGCGCCGTGCGGTTCTCGTAGCTGATGTCGAGGATGCGGTTCATCTTGGCGACGCCGAGGATGATGGCGTCCTCCTGGGCGATGGCGCCGCCGGCGAGCGACGTGCCGGCCCCGCGCGGCACCACCCGCACGCCGTGGGCGTGGCAATACGCCATCACGGCCGAGACCTCCGCCGTGGTGGAGGGCAGGACGACGGCGAGCGGCATCTTGCGGTAGGCCGTGAGCCCGTCGGTCTCGAAGGCGCGGCGCTCGTCCTCCGTGGTCACCAGGGCCTCGGCCGCCACCAGGGGGCGCAGCCCTTCGATGATCGCGTCGCGGCGGGCGACGATGCCGGCATCCGGCACGGGAAAGGCGATGGACATCTGGATTCCTCGGCGGGTCTTCGGGGCGTTCCTCGGGGGCGGTTCCTCGGGGACGTTCCGCGCCGGCGCGACCGGTCTTCAGCCTGCGCTCAGCTTGGGCGGCGTAGGAAAGACGGCGTGGTCGCGACGGCCGGACGCACAGGGTACAGCCAAATCCGCGCCCGTCCCAGGGGCTTCGGCCGGGACCGGGAACGGGACGGCGGCGCCCACCCGCCGAAGCTTCGTTTCGCCGCAGAGGCCATCGGACGGACTGGAACGTTTTTACCCTTGATCTGTTCTAAAGGACCAAGCTCTGCCATAAGCCGGGGTGGCCCTGTCCGCCCCTCAGGAGGAAACAAGAATGCGTCATCTCATCCTCGGCGTCGCCCTCGCGCTCGTGCTCCCTCTCTCTGCCCATGCCGAAGGCGATGCCGCCGCCGGCGAGAAGGCGTTCGCCCCCTGCAAGGCCTGCCACAACTTCGAGAAGAACGGCGTCGGCCCGACCCTCAAGGGCGTCGTCGGTGCGAAGGCCGGCGAAGGTGCCGACGGCTACGCCTTCTCGGCGGCCATGAAGGGCTCCGGCATCACCTGGGACGAGGCCAACCTGCACGAGTGGCTCACCGACCCGAAGAAGAAGATCCCCGGCACCAAGATGGTCTTCCCCGGCGTCAAGGACCCGAAGAAGGTCGACGACATCATCGCCTACCTCAAGACCAAGTCCTGAGCCTCGACCAAGTCCTGAGCCTCGTCACTCCGTCCGGAGACCCGCCGGCCCGTCACAAACGGGCCGGTGCCCCGGTTCAGGAAGCCGTTCCCGCCCCCGCGGGGGCGGCTTTTTTCTTGGAAATCGGCTTGTCGGAAATCGGCTTGTCGGAAATCGGCTTGTCGGAAATTGGCTTGTCGGACGTCTGCGCCGCGTCGCCGCCCTCGCCGACGCCGGCATGCAGGGCACCGCGCAGGTTCACCAGGATGTCGAGGAGCGCCAGGCGCCCCTCGAGGTCGAGGCCGGTGAGGCCGCCGGCCACGTGCGGCACGCATTCCATCCGGCCCTGCAGCGCCCGGCCCTTCTCGGTGAGGAAGATGCTCACCTGACGCTCGTCGGCCCGGTCGCGGGCACGCCGGACATGGCCCGACGCCTCAAGCCGCTTCAGGAGCGGCGTCAGGGTCCCGGAATCGAGGAACAGCCGGGCCCCGACTTCCTTCACCGTCTGCCCCTCCCGTTCCCACAGGACCAGGAGCACGAGGTATTGCGGGTAGGTCAGGTCGTGGGTCGCCAGGAGCGACCGGTAGGCCCGCCCGAACGCATGGGCCGCCGCGTAGACGGCAAAGCACAGCTGCGCGTCCAGGCTCTGCGCCGAGGTCGGCAGGGCGGGGAGATCCGGATGGGTCGGGATGTCCGCGCGGCCCGACATGCGGCGACTTTCCATTTCGAGGGGTGAACAAGCGGCGTGAAATGCGCCGACGGGGTGCCCCACGGGGTGCCCCGGCCTTCGGTACGCCTTATCTTAGACAAAACTCATATTGTGCACAATCGACCGTCGCGACGCACAAACTCGGTTGCGCACAATCGATCCATATGGGATAAGACAACCAGATTGCGCACAACTCATCTGCCGACGATGGGCCGGCGCTGATCCAAACCCCGTCATCCCGCTTCAGGAGACCGATCATGCAGGCACTCTACACCGCCCACGCCCATGCCACCGGCGGCCGTGAAGGCGCCGCGGCCAGCGACAACGGCACCGTCGACGTCAAGCTCACCACCCCGAAGGAGCTCGGCGGCAACGGCGCCGCCGGCGCCAACCCCGAGCAGCTCTTCGCCGCCGGCTACGCCGCCTGCTTCCTCGGCGCCATCAAGTTCGTGGCCGCCCAGGACAAGGTGAAGATCGCCGACGACGCCAAGGTCGAGTCGAGCGTCGGCATCGGCAAGCGCGACGACGGCACCGGCTTCGGCCTCGTCGTCACCCTCAAGGCGACCCTGCCGGGCGTCGACCACGCCGTGGCGCAGGACCTCGTGAAGCGCGCCGACGTGGTGTGCCCGTACTCCCACGCCACCCGCGGCAACATCCAGGTCGACATCTCGGCCGCCTGAGCCTGTCGTCGCGCGGTGCCCTCGGGCATCGCGCGATCTTCGAAATGAGCCGCTGCGCGGCACTCCTCGTGCTGGGTCCCGGATCACCTTCCGCTTCGCTTCAGGCGTCCGGGAAAGCGCTGCTCACGCATTGAGATCCAGGGCCAGATCCCGCCAAGCCGGATTCATTGCCTCGATCAGCGCGACCTTCCAAGCGCGACGCCATCGCTTGAGCGCATGCTCGCGCTGCCGTGCCTGGACCACGTCCGGACAACCGTCGTACCAAACCAGCAATGTGACGCCGTGGTCCCGGGTGAAGCCGGGGACAGCGCCTATCCGATGCTCCCAGACGCGACGGGCCAGATCCGTCGTCGAGCCGGTGTAGAGCGTCCCGTTCCGCTGACTTGCGAGAATGTAGACGAAGGCTGCGGGCTGCATCGCCGCCGATCCGGATCACCACGCCCCTGTCCCGGACGCCCGGAACGCAGGGGAGGGCGATCCGGGACCCAGCACAAGATGCCGCGCCAGCGTCCGACTAAAAATGCCGCGCCAGCACCTCGCGCACCCGCGCCACCATGTCGGCCTCCGGCACGGAGAACTGGGCCGGGCGGGCGGCCTTCCACTCGGCGTTGCTCGCAATCCCCTCGGCGGCCTTGGCGCCCTCGATGAGGTCCTTGATCTGGACCTCGCCGGCCTCGCGCTCGTTCGAGCCCTGGATGATGGCGCAGGGGGCGCCGCGCCGGTCGGCGTACTTCATCTGCGCCTTCATGCCCGAGCCGCCGAGGTAGAGCTCGGCCCGAATGTTTTCGGAGCGCAACAGGACGACCAGCCGCTGGTAGTCGGCGATGTTTTCACGGTCGAGGACGAGGATCACCACGGGACCGGGCTTCTTCTTGCCCTCGAGCAGCGGGCTCCCGATGAGCTGCAGGGCCGAGAACAGGCGCGAGACGCCGATGGAGAAACCCGTGGCCGGCACCGGCTCACTCCGAAAACGCCCGACGAGGCCGTCGTAGCGCCCGCCGCCCGCCACCGAGCCGAAGCGCACCACCTGTCCGTCCTCGTTGGTCACGGGGAAGGTCAGCTCCGCCTCGTAGACCGGGCCGGTGTAGTATTCGAGGCCGCGCACCACGCTCGGGTCGGCGCGGATGCGGTCGAAGCCGTAGCCGGCCGCCGCACAGAGCCGCATCATCGCGTGGAGTTCGGCGATGCCCTCGCGGCCGATGGCGGAATCGCCCACCACGTCGGTCCAGGCGCCGAAGAACTGCTCCCAGAACGCCATCCGGTCGGCGCCCTCCACGGGGGCGGACTGGAACGAGACGTAGGCGAGGATGCGCTCCACCGCCGCCGCGTCGAGGCCCGCGCCCTTGGTGAAGTCGCCGCTCTCGTCCTTGCGCCCCGCACCGAGAAGGTCGCGCACGCCGTCGGCGCCGAGGCGGTCGAGCTTGTCGATGGCCCGCAGCACCGTCAGGCGCTGCCCGGCCTTGTCGGCCCCCGCGAGGCCGATGGCCTCCATGACGCCGTCGAGGACCTTGCGGTTGTTGACCTTGACGACGAACTGACCCGTGAGCCCGAGCTTCTCCAGGGTGTCGGCCATGAGCATGCAGATCTCGGCATCCGCCGCCACGGAGCCGGCCCCGACGATGTCGGCGTCGAACTGCATGAACTGGCGGAAGCGCCCCGGACCCGGCTTCTCGTTGCGAAAGACGTAGCCGGCGCGAAAGCTGCGGTAGGGTTTGGGGATGGCGTCGAAGTGCTCGGCCACGTGGCGGGCCAGGGGCGCCGTGAGGTCGTAGCGCAGGGACAGCCAGGATTCGTCGTCGTCCTGGAACGAGAACACGCCCTCGTTGGGCCGGTCGAGGTCGGGCAGGAACTTGCCGAGCGCCTCGGTGTACTCGACGAACGGGGTCTCCAGGGCCTCGAAGCCGTAGAGCTCGAAGCTCTGCCGGATCGTCTCCAGCATCCGGTGCTGGGCGGCGATCTCGTCCTCGCGCCGGTCGACGAACCCGCGCGGCAGGCGCGGTTTCAGGGTATCGGCCCTGTGGGAATCGGCCTTGGCCATGGTGATGTCGCTCTGCGGAGGGATTTGGGGGGTTGCGCGGGCTCTATCCCGCGCACGCGGGAGCGGCAAGCAAGAGCGGCCGGCGCGGGGGGAAGACGCACCGTTCCGCACGAAAGGCGTGCATTGTCCCTTTCGTAAAACCACCCTCGATTGTATCATACCGTGCATCGAACGGGGATGGAATGCGAGCGTGGGTGACGGAGGCATCCCCTCGGGAGCGGACGCCGCTGCGCGAAAGCTCGCGGCCAAACGCGTCAACGAACGCCTCAAGCTCCTGGCGAACCTCCTGAACGCCCTCGGCATCGGCGTGATCGGCGCCGGCGTGATCGTTCCCGGCGTTCACGATCCGACGCGGATCACCCTTCAGACCCTCGCTTGGATCGCGACGGGACTGGTCCTACATCTGTTGGCCCAGGGTGTTCTCGCATTCCTGCGAAGCGAGGATTGACCATGACGTGGCTCTTCACGACCCAAGTCGCGGCCCTCGCCCTCGCCATCGGCGCGGGGGCCTATTTCTATGCCCGCGCCCTAGCGCAGGGCTTCGACAGGCGGTTCGGGCCTCAAGGCCCGGCCTTGCCGCATCGGGCCGGCCAATCGGACGGGGTGTCCGGCGAAAAGCCCTGACGCGCCGGAAGGCGAAAGACGATTCGGTCCCCATCCGTCGCGTGCGCCATGGGCCGTGCCCCGGCCGTGATGGGGCGCTCACGTCACGGGGTCAGAGAACGTCTCCGTCCGACCGAGTCGGCTGATATGGGCTCCGGTTGATCAGACCGGAGCCCATATCAGCCAGCCCGCGCGGCGCCTGAGCGAAGCCCAACTCCGCCATCCCGAAGGGATCAACCGGAGTTGGTATGAGACCAGCCGACGCTTGTCCACGATCCTCGACGGCCGGATCGCGCCGCGACCGTCACCGGCCGGCTTTTCAGCCTTCCCCACGTCGCCCCGTGCCGGAGACGAGCACTCCATGCACCTCGATCCCCTGCGCCAGGGCTGCGTTCATTCGCGTCTGCCAGCCCGGCCCACCCGCCTTGTAGGCATCGAGGACCGACGGATCGACGCGCAGGGTCACCGGCACGCGCTTGGTCTCCGACTTCGGGCGGCCGCGCTTGACCAGGGCCGCGAACAGGGCGGGCGGCAGCACCTCGCGCGCCGGCCGCATCCGGCCAAGCTCATCGGCGGTCAGTTCCCGGGCATCGGGATCGACGGCCATCCGGTGCTGAAGCGCCGTTTCCTCGGCTTCGCTGAGAAGGGGCATGCGGTCAGGCTTGAGGCGATCAGGCTTGCGGCGATCAGGCTTGGGACTGCTTGGCATAGGCCTTCCCTTCGCGGTTGCTCGCCGTGCGAAGGCTGATGATCGAGATCGCCTCACGGCCGAGGAGCGGCAACGTCAACGTCACGAGCGCCCCGTCCAGGAAGCCGATCGCCATGGATCGTTCGCCCCCACGCGCGCTGGCATAGGTCGAGACGACCAGGGCCGTCTCCCACACGAACCGGTCCCGCGCGTCGGCGAAGTCGAGGCCATGCCCGATCGGGGGCGCCTGTCGGTTCTTCTCGCGCTTCGGCTCGTCCCAAACCACCAGCATGCCTTGTCGGTACATACCGAAATTCGGAGGCGCGAGGAACAGCGGCAAGGAACATAGGCAAGGAACAGGCGCGAGGCGCGCGCGGAGGCGAGCGAACGGGCCGGGACGAATGAGATACGGCTTCTCGGATACGGCGTGGGATGGGTGCGCGGGCGGGAACCGCAAGCGCGTCAGAGCGTGAGGGCGAGGAGCGCGCAGAGGCTCACGATCGCGATGGGGATCTGGAACGGGCGCAGGCGCGCGAAGAACAGGGGCGCCTCGCCCCGGCGCGCCGCGATGGGATCGAGCACGGCGATACCGGTGAATCCGACGATGAGCAGGACCAGGGCGGGGCCGGGCGCGCCTCCGGCCGTCAGGACGAGGGCGGAGAAGCCGAGGAGGAACAGGCCCAGCATCGTGGCGATCTGGACCCAGGTGGGGCCGCCCTCCGTGCGGAAGCTGAGGCCGCGCCGGACGCCCGAGAGGAATAGCAGGATCGCGCAGCCCCACAGGGTGGTCAGGGACAGCATCACCCCGCCCCAAGTCTCACTCCAAGTTCCGCCCCAAGTCCCATCCCAAGCCCCACCT
>NZ_VRUZ01000120.1:0-10625 GCF_008039485.1 Methylobacterium sp. WL69
ACCCACGGCCCCGCCCTGACGGCGTCCATCGCGGCCAAACGGGAGGCCCGCTGGTTCTACGATTGGGGCGGCGGCCTGATCTGGCTCGCCACCGCGGCGGAGGACGACGCCGGGGCCGCGACCGTGCGGGCGGCCGTCAAGGCCCAGGGTGGACACGCCACCCTGGTGCGGGCGCCCGACGCCGTGCGCGCCGCCGTGCCGGTGTTCGAGCCCCTGTCGGAACCGCTGATGCGGATCACCGCTGGCCTCAAGGCGGCGCACGACCCGCTGGGGGTTTTCAATCCGGGCCGGATGTACGCGGGAATCTGACGGCGCCGCGACACTCTTACCCGCAGGCGCCGGCTATCAAATCGGCGCCTTCCGGGGTTTGGAGTCGTTCCAAAGGCTCGGCTTGGCGGTCGTTCCGCCCTAGAGTCCGTTTGAACCGACGGTGCCCGCACGCCACGGTGTGGAGCGGCCCCGCAAAGGGTGGATTCAGGAACACGCCGTGCAGACCAATTTCAGCCTGACGCAGCTCGCCGATCCCGCCATGGCGGCGTCGGAGAAGATCCTGCGGACCTGCGTCCATTGCGGCTTCTGCACCGCCACCTGCCCGACCTACCTGCTGCTGGGCGACGAACTCGACAGCCCGCGCGGCCGCATCTACCTCATCAAGGACATGCTGGAGGGCAACAAGCCCGCCGTGCCCGAGGTGGTCAAGCACGTGGACCGCTGCCTGTCGTGCCTGTCCTGCATGACGACGTGTCCCTCGGGCGTGCACTACATGCACCTCGTCGATCACGCCCGCGCGCATATCGAGGAAACCTACACCCGGCCCTTCGGCGACCGGGCCCTGCGCGCGATCCTCGCCTTCGTGCTGCCCTATCCGAACCGCTTCCGGCTGGCACTTCTGGGCGCCAAGTTGGGCACCCCGTTCCGCCCCCTGGTGGCGCGGGTGCCGGGCCTCGGCAATCGGCTGGCCGCCATGCTCGACCTCGCTCCGGCCGAACTGCCCAACCGCAACCGCACCGACCGGCCCGGCACGTTCCCGGCCGAGACCCGGGCGCTGGAAGCCAGCGCCGCCCTCCAGGGAACCACGGCGCCGGCCCGCACGGGCCGCGTCGCGCTGCTGCGCGGCTGCGCCCAGAGCGTCCTACGGCCCGACTTCAACGAGGCGGCGATCCGGCTGCTGACCCGGCACGGCGTCGAGGTGGTGCAGGCCAAGGGCGAGGGCTGCTGCGGCGCGCTCACCCACCACATGGGCAAGGCCGAGTCCTCCCATGCCCAGGCCAAGCGTACCATCGACGCCTGGATCGCCGAGATGGACGGTGCCGGCCTCGACGCCATTGTGGTCACCGCGTCCGGCTGCGGCACCACCATCAAGGATTACGGCTTCATGTTCCGCGACGACCCGGCCTACGCGGCGAAGGCCGCGCGGGTGTCGGCCATCGCCAAGGACGTGACCGAGTACGTGGCGAGTCTAGGATTGATGCCGACCCTCATCGCGAGCGACCTTGTGGTCGCCTACCACTCCGCCTGCTCGATGCAGCACGGCCAGGGCATCCGCACGGAGCCCAAGGCCCTCCTGAAAACGGCTGGCTTCACCGTGAAGGACGTGCCCGAGGGCCACATCTGCTGCGGCTCGGCCGGCACCTACAACATCCTTCAGCCCGAGATCGCCAGCCGGCTGCGGGACCGCAAGGTCGCCAACATCGAACGCATGCGCCCCGACGTCATCGCCACGGGCAACATCGGCTGTGCGACCCAGATCGGGAAGGGCACCGCCATCCCCATCGTGCACACGGTGGAACTGCTCGATTGGGCCACGGGCGGGCCGAAGCCGGCGGTGCTGACGGCGGCCTGACGCTGGGGCTCACGGATCGAGCTGATAGGTGAGGGGAATCCAGCGGTAGCCGGTCCCCTGCCGCACCACGTAGCCCAGCGACGGGAACGCGGTGTGGTAGGCCGCCACCAGAAGCCCGTCCGTGGCGGCCATGTCGTAGATCGTCCGGCGCGTGGCGGCCCCCCGATCCTTGTCCATGTCGAAGAACGCCTGCCATTCCGGGTGCGCCAGGGAGGCGACCTCGTGATGGGCGCAATCCCCCCAGACCATCATGCGCTGCCCGGCGCTCTCGACGTGAAAGGCGAGGTGTCCCGGCGTATGCCCGAAAGCGGCCAGGGCGGTGATGCCCGGCGCCACCGTGTCACCGGGCTTCACGAAGGTGGTGCGGTCGGTAAGCGGCAGCAGGTGGCTGCGGAAGACCCGGGCCGACTTGTACGCGTTGCTCTCCGGCGGCGCGGACAGGCGAGACTCGTCGCGCCAGAACGCATCCTCGGCCGCGCCGACCACGTAGCGCGCCCTCGGGCAGAGCGGGCGCCCGCCCTCCACGAGGCCGCCGATATGATCGGTATGGCAATGGGTCAGGACGACCACGTCGATGGTCTCCGGTGCGATGCCGGCCCGTGCCAGAAGCCGCGCCAGCTGCCCGCCGGCGGGACGGGGCACGAACCCGACCTCGCCGTTGCCGGTATCGAACAGGACGGTCTCGCGGCCGGTCTGCACGATGGTCGGCGTGAAGCCCGGCTTGAACCGGTTCGGCGGGAGGCGATTCTCCCGCATCAGGGCTTCGACCTCGCCGCGCCCGCGGTCTTCGCCGACGATGGGCCAGGGACCATCGATCATCGCGCTCGCATCGAGCAGGGTCGTCACCGTGAAGGCCCCGAGCCGAACCCGGTGGATCATGGGCGGCACATCGAGCGGGCAAGTCTGCGCCGTCGCGGACCGCGGTACGGCAAGGGCGAGGGCGGATGCCGCGAGGCTGCGGCGGGTGAGATCGATCATGATGGGCATTCCCCCGCCGGTCCGCGTGCGCCAGGATGATCCCGGGCCTCCGGCTTCAGGGCAGGGGCTAGCATCGTGACGGAGGGTGGCGCTTGAACGAACCTGCTGCGCCCCACGCGCTCGGCCCGCTCTGGCATGTGGACGGCGCGCACACCTTCTTCGCCGGGCCGCTCGCCTACAATGCCAGCCATCGGCACGGGGCGCCGGTCTATCTCGCGGGCCTCTACGGGTGCTTCCGGATACGGTTCGACGGCACGGCGTGGACCACCTGCCGGACCGCCTTCGTGTCGGCGGGTCTGGCGCACGAACTCGATTGCGGCGGGGACCCCCTGGCGGTCCTCTACCTCGAACCCGAAGCCTCGCCGCTCGCCCTGATGGGACTCATGCGGGGCGCTACCCCCATCGCCGGAGCCCGCGTCGCGGCAGGGGGCGAAATCGTGCCCCTGCGCGCCCTCTACGAGGATCGGGGGGCCTGTTCCTGGGCCGGCGAGGCACTCGCCGATCTTGCTGGCTTCTCCCTCCGACACACGGACGGTTCGCTGGACGGCCGCATCGCCCGGGTCGTGTCGAGCCTTGGAGCCGAACCACAATCCGCACTGTCGGCCGACGCGCTCGCCCGGTCGGTGGGCCTGTCCTCGTCGCGTCTGCAGCACCTCTTCACCCAGGAGATCGGCGTTCCGTTCCGGCGTTATCGCTCCTGGCTCCGCATGCGCCGGGCCATCACCGCCGTCGTCGCGGGGGCGAACTTCACCGGCGCCGCCCACGCGGCGGGCTTCGCAGATCAGGCCCATTTCGCCAACGATTTTCGCAGGACGTTCGGGGCACCGGCCTCGCGGAGCCTCCTCAACGTTCGCCGATAGGCGGTACCTCAGGATCGCGCCTTCACCTGAACCGCCGCCAGCACGAACACCCGGATCGCAGACGACAGGTTCTGCCCGTCCCGCCCCGCATCGATCTCGCCGATCAGCGCCTGGACCGACCGATTGCGCGCGTCGGCGACCTCGCGAAGGGCATCCCAGAACGGGTCCTCCAGGGACACGCTGGTGCGGTGGCCGGCGATCATCACCGAGCGCTTGGTGACGCCGCCCGTCACGGTTGGCGCTCCTTCACTCGGGGTCCGGCCCCACGAGCTTGTGGCCCTCGTGGCGCGAGACCTCGATGGCCTTCTTCGCCTCGGCCAGGGTCTTCGCCTTCTTCGGCCGGCCGAAGGCGATGCGGTTGTCGGCCGCCTTCGCCTCCTTCTCGGAGCGTGCCTTCGCCTTGCGGGCGTCGCGCAGGTTGATGATCTCCGCCATGCGCGTCCCCGTCAGTCGGCGCTGGGCGCCAGCATGGTCTCCGGGCGCACCACGCGCTCGAACTCCTCGTCCGTGACGTAGCCGAGCCGCAGGGCCTCTTCCTTCAGGGTGGTGCCGTTCTTGTGCGCGGTCTTCGCGATCTCGGCGGCCTTGTCGTAGCCGATGGAGGGCGCGAGTGCCGTCACCAGCATGAGCGAGCGGCTCATGAGGTCGGCGATGCGGTCCTCGTTGGCCTTGATGCCCACCACGCAATTGTCTGTGAAGGAGATCGCCGCGTCGGCGAGCAGCCGGACCGATTGCAGCACGGCGTTGGCGATGACGGGCTTGAACACGTTGAGCTCGAAATGGCCCTGACTGCCGGCGAAGCTCACGGTGGTGCCGTTGCCGATCACCTGAGCGCAGACCATGGTGAGGGCCTCGCACTGGGTCGGGTTGACCTTGCCGGGCATGATCGACGAGCCGGGCTCGTTCTCGGGCAGCGACAGTTCGCCGAGGCCCGAGCGCGGGCCCGACGCCAGCAGGCGGATGTCCTGGGCGATCTTGAACAGGCCGGCGGCGAGCGCCGACAGCGCTCCTTGCGTGAACACCAGGGCGTCGTGGGTGGCGAGGGCCTCGAACTTGTTCTCGGCCGAGGTGAACGGCAGGCCCGTCAGCTCGGCGACCTTGGCGGCGAACTTTTCCGCGAATTCGGGGTGCGCGTTGAGGCCGGTGCCCACCGCCGTGCCGCCCTGGGCCAGCGCCAGCACGCCCGGCACGGTCGCCTGGACGCGGGCGCTGCCGAGGGCCACTTGCGCGACATACCCTGAGAATTCTTGACCCAGCGACACGGGGGTCGCGTCCTGCAGGTGGGTCCGGCCGATCTTGACGATCCCCGAAAAGGCCTGGGCCTTGGCGTCGAGGGCGTCGTGCAGGTGCCGGAGGGCGGGCATCAGCCGGTCGTTGATCTCGCGCGACACCGCGATGTGCATGGCGGTGGGGAAAACGTCGTTGGAGGACTGGCCCCGGTTGCAATGATCGTTGGGATGCACCGGCGACTTGCCACCCCGCTTGCCGCCCAGAAGCTCGTTGGCGAGGCTGGCGATGACCTCGTTGGCGTTCATGTTGGACTGGGTGCCCGACCCGGTCTGCCACACCACGAGGGGAAATTCCTGGTCGTGCTCGCCCGAGACCACCTCGGCCGCCGACGCCGCGATGGCCTGGGCCACCTTCGGGTCGAGGCCGCCGAGATCCTGGTTCACCAGGGCGGCGGCCTGCTTGACGAGGCCCAGCGCGTGGACGAGGGGCGCGGGCATCCGCTCCGTGCCGATCTTGAAGTTCTGGATCGAGCGCTGCGTCTGAGCCCCCCAGTAGCGATGCGCCGGGACCTCGATGGGTCCGAACGTGTCGGATTCCGTGCGGGTGGCGGGCGTCTCGGTGGGCGACATCGTGGCCTCTTCGTGTGGCTGCGGCGCACCCTACTTAAACCGGGCAGGTCGAAACCGCGATGGCACCGGGTGACGGTGCCTTGGAAGTCTCAACGCTTTTTTGGCGGCCTGCCCCTGACCCAGGAGTGATGACACGCCGATGATGGATGCCGCCGCCCCGTGCCCACCCGATGCGCCCGTGCGCTTCCGCCCGGCCGTGCCGCGCCCCCTGCGCCAGCCGTTGGGTCTCCTCGCCTTCCTCAAGGCGGCGCGGTCCAACCCCATCACCACCTGGCTCGATGAGCATTTCGAGAAGCCCGTCATGGCGGGGGAGGGCGCCATGGGCCGCGTCACCGTGGTGAGCGATCCGGCCCTCATCCGCTACCTCTACGTGGAGAACGCCGCCAACTACCGGAAGGACGACCTCCAGCGCCGGGTGCTGGCCCCCGGCCTCGGCAACGGCCTGCTCACGGCGGAGGACGAGGAGTGGAAGCTCCAGCGCCGCACCCTGGCGCCGATCTTCTCCGCCCGCCACGTCCTGGACTTCGCCGACCCCATGAACGCCGCCGGCGCCCGCATCGCGCGGCGTCTCGCGCGCCGGGACGGGACCACGATCGACGCCGCCCTGGAGATGACCCGCGTCACCCTCGACGTGCTGGAGCGGACCATCTTCACGCAGGGGCTCGCGAGCGATCCGGATGCGCTGGGCCGGGCCATCACGCGGTTTCTGGAAGCCGTCGGCCCCATCGATCCCCTCGACGTGTTCGGCGTGCCGGGCTTCGTGCCGCGCATCGGCCGCCTGCGGGCGCGCCCCGCCGTACGGTTCTTCGCCGAGGTGGTGGATGCGCTCATCGACAAGCGCCGCGCCCTGATCGCGTCCGACCGCGCGCCGGCCGACCTCCTGACTCTTCTGTTGGAAGCGCAGGACCCGGAGACCGGCAAGGGTCTCACCGATCTGGAGGTGAAGGCCAACATCGTCACCTTCATCGCCGCCGGACACGAGACCACGGCCAACGCCCTGACCTGGGCGCTCTACTGCCTGTCGCAGGACGATACGGCGCGCGCGCGGATCGAGGCCGAGGTCGATGCCGTACCGGCGGACGGGGGATTCGACGCCGAGGCGCTGCCGTTCACCAAGGCCGTCATGGAGGAAACCATGCGGCTGTTTCCGCCGGTGCCGTTCCTCAGCCGTCAGGCCATCGCCGAGGACCGCATCGGCCGGGTCAAGATCCCGCGCGGGTCACTGGTGATGGTGGCGCCCTACGTGCTCCATCGTCACCGCACCTTGTGGGACGATCCCGCAGCCTTCGTGCCGGACCGCTTCCTGGGTGAGGCGCGCAAGGCGATTCCGCGCTTCGCCTACCTGCCGTTCGGGGCCGGCCCGCGCGTCTGCATCGGTCAGAGCTTCTCCCTGCAGGAGGCGGTGATCGTGCTGGCTCACATCGTCCGGTCCGTGCGCCTGCGCGTGCCGGCGGATCACCCGGCGGTCACGCCCCTGCACCGGGTCACTCTGCGGCCGGAGCACGGCCTGCGCATGGCGGTCGCGCGCCGCGGCTGACCGTCAGCTCTTTTTGCGGAACGCGTCGAGGCTCACGACTTCGGCGCCGGCCTCGGCACCCTCGCCCTCGGCCTTCTTCGATGGCGTCTTGCCGACGGACAGCTTCGCGGCGGGTTTGGCGGCGGGCTTGTCCGCCTGGTCCCCATCGGTGTTGTTCTGCGTCGAAGCGGTCGCCGGCCCGATCTTGGGCACACCGGAGCCGATGGCGGCGAGGCCCGTGCCCTTCGGTTTCAGCTCGCTCGGCTCGGAGGCGGCGCCGCGCGGAGCGGTCTTGCCGGTCGCCAGGGGCGTGGCGTCGTCGTCGACGGCCTCGACGGCTTCCTCCATGCCCTCGGTCAGGTCGAATTTGAGGCCGAACTGGACGGACGGGTCGAAGAATCCCGAGAGCGCGTCGAACGGCACCAGCAGGCGCTCGGGCACGCCGGAGAACGACAGCCCGACCTCGAAGGTGTGCTCGTTGACGCTGAGATCCCAGAACTGGTGCTGGAGCACGATGGTCATGTCCTGCGGGTACTTTTCGCGGAGACGCTGGGACATCCGCACCCCGGGCGCTTCCGTCCGGAAGGACACGTAGAAGTGATGCTCGCCGGCCAGCCCCTCCCGGGCGGCATCGGTGAGCACCTTGCGCACGACGCCGCGCAGGGCATCCTGCACCAGAAGATCGTAGCGGATCAGATCGTCTGCCATCTGCGGTCGCTTATACCCGGTGCCTGGCCGCCGTCGCACGCCCTAGGGCGCACCGGGGTCGGATGAAAATCGAGCGGAGTGCCGTTGCCGGCCGTCTCCGGTAGTGCCCGAACGACCTCGACCTTCCGCCGGAACCCGCAGCCTGTCCAGCCCGCATGCGATGCGTCCAAAGGCCCGTGGTTCTGTCGGAAAGTGCCGGGTACCGTCTCGGGATCGGAGCATTCCGCCGATGCGGAAATGCGCGTCACCGTCACCGGCGCATCGGGCAGTCCCGTGAACATAGAGAGAGTCCGGTCGCTTTTGAAGCCCGATCCGAGGGTCCCTTCCGAACGTGACGGTCCGGATATGACCGGGCGGTGGGTCGCGGCCGTGCGCGTCGCGCGCGCCCTGGCCGGCATGGTGCTCCGCGCCGTTCTTCCCCTCGGCGCGGCGAGCGTCGTCGCCCTGGTGATCGTCCGGGTCGGCGCCGATTGGATTGACGGCCTCGATCCGTTCTCGGCCGCCGGACGCAGCCCCTTGCGTCCACCCCAGTTCGCCGCCCGCGAACTCGCCCTCGACGGGGTGCGCCAGGGAATCCTCGCGCTCTTCGTCCTCGCCGCCGCCCGCTGGACCAATGGACCCTCATGGCGACAGGCCCTGGCCCTGACGGTCCAACGTGACGCCACCCTGCCGCGGCGCACCTTCGCGTGGCTCCTCGTGGCGTGGCCCGTCGTCCACATTGCCTGGGTCACGGGCACGGGCGCCGCGTTCGGTGCGCCCGTGGCCCGCAACGCCACCCTTTCGCCGACCCTCCAGGCCGGCGGCGTCATCCTGTGGCTCGCCACCGTCGTCGCCCTGGCGCCCGTGGCCGAGGAACTGCTGATGCGCGGCTTCGTCTTCGCCCGGGGCCTGCGGGGTGCCGGCCCCACCCTCACCATCCTGACCACCGCTGCGCTGTTCGCCGGCGCGCACATCAACGGCTTCGGCCTCGCCCGGCCGGTGTCGCTCCTGCCGCTGGCCCTGATGCTCGGCTGGCTGCGCTGGCACGGGGGGCGCCTGTGGCCCTGCATCGTACTCCACGCCTGGAGCAACCTCGCCATGATCGCCTGGGTGCTCTGGCCCGAGGGGTGAGGATCGTTAGGGACAACCGCGACCGGGAGCGCCCACGACCTCGCCTCGCCGCCACCGACGCGTTATTCACGAAGGACAGCCGGAGCCGCGATGCACGCCTACCATCAGCTTCTCGAACGCATCCTCTCGGAGGGCGTCCGCAAGGATGACCGCACGGGGACGGGCACCCTCTCGGTGTTCGGCCACCAGATGCGGTTCGATCTGGCCGCCGGCTTCCCCCTGGTGACGACGAAGCAGCTGCACCTGCGCTCCATCATCCACGAATTGCTGTGGTTCCTCACGGGCGACACCAATGTGCGGGCGCTCCAGGCCAACGGCGTCACCATCTGGGACGAGTGGGCCGACGCGGAGGGCGACCTCGGCCCCGTCTACGGCCTGCAGTGGCGTTCCTGGGCCAAACCCGACGGCGGCAGCGTCGATCAGATCGCCTGGGTGCTGGACGAGATCCGCCGCAACCCGGATTCGCGCCGCCTCGTCGTCTCGGCCTGGAACCCGGCCGACCTCGACCGGATGGCGCTCGCCCCGTGCCATTGCCTGTTCCAGTTCTACGTCGCCGAGGGCCGGCTGTCGTGCCAACTCTACCAGCGCTCGGCCGACGTGTTCCTCGGCGTGCCGTTCAATATCGCCAGCTACGCCCTGCTGACGGCGATGATCGCACAGGTCACGGGACTGACGCCCGGCGACTTCGTCCATACCCTGGGGGACGCACACCTCTACGTGAACCACCTCGATCAGGCCCGCCTCCAGCTCACCCGCGATGAACGTCCCCTGCCGCGTCTCGCGCTGAACCCGGCCGTCACGTCCCTGTTCGACTTCCGTTTTGAGGACATCGCCATCGAGGGCTACGCGCCGCACCCCGCCATCCGCGCGCCGGTGGCGGTCTGATGGCGCGCCCCCGCATCACACTCCTCGCCGCGGTGGCCGAGAACGGCGTCATCGGTCGCGACAACGGCCTGATCTGGCGCCTGCGCAGCGACCTGCAGCGGTTCAAGGCCCTGACCCTGGGCAAGCCCGTCCTCATGGGTCGCAAGACCTACGAGTCCATCGGGCGTCCCCTGCCGGGCCGGCGCATCCTCGTGTTGACCCGCGATCCCGGCTTCTCCGTGCCGGGCGTCGAGACGGCCCACGACTGGAATGCGGTGTTGGACCTCGTCGATGGCGCGGGCGAACTGATGGTGGCCGGTGGCGGCGAGATCTACCGGCTCGCCCTCCCGCAGGCCGACCGCATCCACCTCACGGAGGTGGCCCTGACGCCGGAGGGCGACACGGTGTTCCCGGCCTTCGACCGTGCGGCCTTCCGCGAGACCTTTCGCGAAGCCCATCCGGCGGGCGGGCACGACGCCTGCGCCTTCAGTTTCGTCGATCTCGAGCGGATCGCCTGACGGTGGCCGAAGTCAGCCCCGCGACCCATCGCGCAATGGTTCCCTCGCCGGTTGTCATTCGGATGGGCGATGCCCAAATCCCCGTTAAGTCTGAATTCGTCTCGTCCCCACCACCCGCGGCCCAACCTTGACAGGACCGCACGTGGCCTCGCAGGTGGGATGGACTGATCGAGACCGTACAACGCTTCTGTCCACACGATGGGGGTACGGTTCGCCTGCCCATGGCGGTGCGGCCGGATGGCGCAAATCGGCTTCGGGCCACATAGGCTTTGCGCAGCGGACACGCTGCTGGAACGGGAGATATCGGCGAGCATGCCTTGGAGCAATCAGAGCGGCGGCGGTAGCGGCAACGGGGGAGGGCCCTGGGGC
>NZ_VRUZ01000121.1:0-10464 GCF_008039485.1 Methylobacterium sp. WL69
GAGGGCGCGGGGGGGAGGGCGCGCACGAGGGTGGCGCCCCTTCTGCAGGAAATCTGACCGGAGGAAATCTGACGGTTGTTACCCCTCTGCCAAGGCCGCTTTCGACTCTTTGATGACCCTCGGAAAGTCCGCTTCCCGGCAGCGTGCTGAACCAGAGACCTACGACCGGGATGAGTGGTGAGGAGTCACTCAGTCGTTGCCCTGAAGCACATTCGGCTTTGCGCCCATCTTGGTTAGTTAGCCACCTTCTCAGGCCCCCCTAAGCCGGCATCTGTTCAGCCGGAGCGGTTGCGGGGCCGGGAAGGCAGGAGCCTACGCGTGCGAAGGACGGTTGAGGTGCATCTTTCCGTTGACGAAGCGAACCCGAGCATGGCCTACTGTCCTTGGTCCTAGGACAGAGGACAGTGGTGTATGATCGGAATTAAAAGTCAGGATGTTGTCGTCCTGCTAAAGCTCGTAAGCCTTCAGGCGCAGGAGGAGGAAAAGAGCGAACCTGAAGGATTCGAGTCGAAAATCAGGGGCGAGTCACCATACTCGGTTCGCAACCTCGAATCACGGCTCGGGATCAGTAAGACAGAAGTCAATGCTTCATTAAAACGCATTTTTTCAACAGGGATGGCCATCAAAGATCACAAGACAGGTCGACCAAAGACTAATCGCCGCAGTCTTTACAACTTCATCGTTCATGGCCTAAAGTTCGTCTTTCCCGCAGCGCCCGGAGCTATGACTCGTGGCATCCCAACGGCATTTGCAGCGCCCATGCTGAAGGATCTGCTACTTAGCGGAGGTAATTATATCTACGTTTGGCCGTCCGCAGGAGGGCGAGATATTGGGCAATCTGTGCAGCCACTATTCAAAAGTGTTCCAGAGGCGGCAGGGAAAGATGCGCATCTATACGAATACCTCGCGCTGGTAGACGCTATCAGACTCGGAAACCAACGCGAGATGGGCTTAGCAAAGGATAGGCTTTCTGAGAAGCTGCTGGCGAAATGAGTATTCGAGGCCAATTGCTTCAAATGTTGAAGACCGTTGCCGAAGCTCTCGGCGCCGATCTTCGTGGTAGATTGGTATTCGTTGGAGGTTGCACAACAGCTCTTTTTATTACCGATGCGGTCACCATTGAGGACGTAAGGGCAACGGACGACGTCGACCTGATTGTCGATCTCGCCGGCTATGCAGCCTGGGCTGAGTTACAAGCACAGTTGCGTCAGAGAGGTTTCATGGAGGCATACGACGATACAGTCATATGCCGAATGAAGCTCGGCGGCCTCAAAGTTGATTTCATGCCCGACGACCCAGAGATCCTCGGATTTAGCAACCGCTGGTATGCGAAGGCTATCGAAACAGCAGTCACCTGTCCACTAACTAAAGATATCAATATAAGACGACTAACGCCGGAACTATTTATTGCCACGAAATTGGAGGCATACCTGGGTCGCGGGGACGGAGATCTTCTTGGTAGCCATGATCTCGAGGACATTCTCCTGATCGTAGATGGCCGCGAGGAAATCATAGAAGAGGTCCGGCGGGCAGATGCCGATATCCGGCACTTTATTGCTGAGCAATTCAGGGGGCTGCTCGCGGACAGAGACTTTGACCATCTTCTTGACGGCAACATCCGAGGCCCGGAAGGGCGGGTCGATATCGTACGTGCGCGCATCTTGGCCTTAAGTGACGACGGTGCTGAACGTCAGCTGGCGGAATAAACGCGATGCGTCTTCGGATGATAACCGTGAGTATAGCGGCATGGGGGATGACGCTGCCGACTAAACGGTTCGGTACACTAAACGGTTCGGTACCTGGATCAGTAACATCGTCGCGCCATCTCCGATGTTCCTTCTGATTCTGGGCGTGTTCACATATGGTGAGATGACCTCAGCCGCCGCGGCAAACCTGATACGAAGCCGGAGAATGCTCGACACGGTTGTGGCACCAAGCGCATGTCGGCTTTCCGGCAGCAACCAAAGGACGGCTCACCCTCCATCTCAGACCCTTCGCGTGGGTGACACCCGTCATGTTGTCACCACCAGGCCCGCGCGCGGCGGCCGCAGGGCGTCGCACAGGGCGCCGAGGGTCTCGCGGAATCCCGTCGTGCCGGCGAGGACCCGTTCCAGGAGAAGCGCGCCCTCCAGGGTCGCCACCACCAGGCGGGCCGCGGCGGCGGGGACCACGTCCGCCCGCACGGTTCCGTCTGCGAGGCCGTCCGCCAGCACCCGCTCCAGCCAGGCGATGTGCTTGTCGAAGAACCGGACGATGGCGGCCCTGAGCGGTTCGGGCAGGGTGTCGCGCTCCACCGCCAGCACGGCGCAGAGGCAGCCGAGATCGTCCGCGACGCCGCCGAGATAGAGCCGGCCATAGGCCTCGATCCGCGCCACGGCGTTCGCCTGCGCCAGGATGGCGTCGAGGGCCGCGTCGTAGCGGGAATCGTAGGCGGCGACCAACGCGAGGGCGAGGTCGGCCTTCGTTGGGAAATGGTGGTGGATGCTGGCCTTGCGGAGGCCCACCACGGCGGCGAGGTCGCCGTAGCTGAAGCCGGAATAGCCCCGGCTCCGGACCAGGGTCTCGGCCTGCAGCAGCAGTTCCGCGCGGGTGTCTCTCATGCTGGGGGCATTCCCGGAGGACGCGAGGGAAGGACGCAATCAAGAAATTGTGCCGTTGACGGCGGCGAAAATCTACCTACTAAATGGTAGGCAAGAAAACAAGCGGAGGACGTCCGGTATGGCGGCCCATGATGGCTGGCGCTTCGGCGCGCGCGGTGTCCGGTCGAGCCGGCGCGAAGCGCTGTTCGGCGGCCTGTGCCTGTGCTGCCTGCCGACCCTCGGGCGCTCGGCGGAGGGGTTCGGCCTCGACGAGGTCGGCCCCGGCATCTTCGTCCGGCGCGGGCCCGACGCCGAGGCGACGCCGGACAACGACGACGCCATCGCCAATATCGGCTTCATCGTCGGCGAGCGCTCGGTGCTCGTCACCGAGTCCGGCGGGAGTCTCGCCGACGGGCGATGGCTGCGCGGGCAGATCCGGGCCCGCACGGACAAGCCCATCAGCCACGTGGTGCTCACCCACGTCCATCCGGACCATTGCTTCGGGGCCGAGGCGTTCGAAGCGGACAAGCCGGTCTTCATCGGCCACCACGCCCTGCGCGCGGCCCTCGACGCGCGCGGCGAGTATTACCGCACCCGCCTCGTCGAGATCCTGGGGGCGGAGAAGGCCGGCCGGGTGGTCTACCCGACCCTGGAGGTCGCGGACGGCGCGGAAATCGACCTCGGCGGGCGCCGCCTGACCTTCCACGCCCACGGGGTGGCGCACACCAACTGCGACCTCTCCATGCGGGATTCGGCCTCCGGCCTCCTGTTTCCCGCCGACCTCCTGTTCGTCACCCGCATCCCGTCCCTCGACGGCAGCCTCGTCGGCTGGCTCAAGGAGGCGGAGGTGCTCAAAGCCATGGGGGCGGAGAAAGCCGTGCCGGGCCACGGCCCGACCCTCGTGGCGTTCGCCCCCGCCCTGGCCGACCTCACCCGCTACCTCGGCACCCTGCGCGACGAGACCCGCAAGGCCCTGGCCTCCGACATGCCCATCGAGACGGCGGTCGCCACCCTCGGCCGGTCCGAGGCCGACAAGTGGGCCCTGTTCGACCTCTACCACGGCCGCAACGTGACCCAGGCCTTCAAGGAACTCGAATGGGAGTGATCCCGCCCCATGTTGTTCACAAGAGGAGACACGCCATGAAGCCGTTCACCGCCGCCCTCGCCCTGTCGCTCGCCGCTTCGCTCCCGGCCGCCGCCCTGTTCGCCGGACCCGCCGCCGCCGCCGGCGCCTCGGACACCGACGCCGAGCGCCTCGCCCGCTGGCAGGAAATCCGCACCTCGATCTTCGGCGACAAGATCGTGGAGCCCACCGAGACCCTGGTGGCCGTCGAGGCCCCGGTGCGGGCGCTGGACGCCGCCCTGGTGCCCATCACCCTGACCATGCCGGAGAAGGATAGGGTCGCGGGCGTGTCCCTGATCATCGACGACAATCCGTCGCCCTATGCCGCCAACATCACCTTCGGCCCCGCCGCCGATCCGGGCGAGATCAAGCTCCGGGTCCGGGTCAACAACTACACCAACGTCCACGCCGTGGTGCGGATGAAGGACGGCCGGCTGTTCGAGACGACGAAGTTCGTCAAGGCGTCGGGCGGCTGCTCCGCCCCCATGGGCATGAGCGACGAGGAGGCCATGAAGGGCATGGGCGACATGCGGATGAAGTTTTCGGGGGAGCCCGCCCCCGGCAAGTCCACGGAGGCGACCCTGATGATCCGCCATCCGAACTTTTCCGGCATGCAGATGAACCAGGTCACCCGGGACTACACCCCGGCGCGCTACATCCAGAAGGTCGTGGTCGCGCAGGGCGGGCGCAACATCCTGACGCTCGACGGCGACATCTCGATTGCGTCGAACCCGGTGATCAACTTCGCCTTCCTGCCCGAGGGCAAGGCGCCGGTGACGGTGATGGCCTCGGACAACCAGGACGGCCGCTGGGAGCACAGCTTCCCCGTGCCGGCCCCGAGCAACTGAGGGTGAGAGACGCATGATCCCCCTCGCTCGCCTCGCCGCCGCCGCCCTCCTCGCCCTCGGGACCATGGCGGCGGCGCCGGCCGATTCGCCCGTCGACGTGCCCGAGCCCGAGGGCCTCCACACCGGCCCGCAGCAGGGCTACACGCCCCCCACCCTCAAAGGCGCCGCGGTCCTCGACATCGACGGCCTCGACCGGGTGGTGGCGCAGGGCAAGCCCGTGCTCCTCGACGTGGCGATGGCGGACCGGCGCCCCGCCGGCATGGCCGCCGACAAGCCGTGGCTCCCGGCCCACCGCAGCATCCCCGGCGCCGTGTGGATGCCGAGCGCCGGGGCGGCGCCCCTCGACCCCGCGCACGAGGCCCTGTTCCTCACGCGCGTGGCGGAGCTGACGGGGGGCGACAAGGCCCGGGCCATCGTCACCTTCTGCCACCCCGATTGCTGGGGCAGCTGGAACGCCGGCAAGCGCCTGGTCCAGGCCGGCTACACCGGCGTCCACTGGTTCCCCACGGGCCTCGAGGGCTGGCAGGAGCGCCACGAGACGGCGGTGGTGAAGGAGGACCCGGCCTGGGCCGGGCGGGCCGCCGCCGGGGCGCAGCGCTGAAGGCTCCGAGGGGCCCGAAATCCCGCCGCCGGCCGGGCCGCTCGCGCGCGGCCGCCGGCTGGCGTATAGCCGGTCCCGGACAGACAGGAGACCGACTTGTACAAGGTCAAGGCGAACGATCACCTCGGACGGGCCGCGACCTTCGCGTGCGGGACCGCCGATCAGGCCCTGGAGAAGACCTGGGAGCTGGCCCGGCGCGGCTTCAAGGAAATCCTCGTGATCGACCCGAAGGGCCAGGAATCGAGCGCCGCCGCGTTCGAGCGCGCAATGGATCTGGATTGAGGCGTTTCCGATTTCGAGCCGGCCCCGATGTCACGGCGCGCGCGCGTTCGCGGTTGACACCGGCCGGGTTGTGGCGGAAGAAAGGCACGCACACGGCGCCCCAAGTCTAGGGAGGGAACGCCCACCGAAGAGTGCCGGACGGCGACGCCATCGCCGTCACTGCAACGGGTGCGGCACCGTGCAAGTCAAGTAACTCCGAACGACGACATCTGTCAGATCCCATGCTTTGTTTGCGCCGGGACGCGCGCTTTGCCGCGCGCGGGTGTATGAGGGACCCACCCAACGCGCGCGCCCGTCCTCACGGGTGCGACGAGCCCGCAAGGGTGCGACGAGCCCGGTGGAGTCCGATGTCCCAAGTTGTCCAGTCGCGCCGCATCCGTGCCGTCGATCTCGCCAAGCGCAAGGCGGCGGGCGTCAAGATCATCGCGCTGACGGCCTACCACGCCCACACGGCCGGCATCCTCGATCCGCATTGCGACTTCATCCTCGTGGGCGATTCCCTCGGCATGGTGATGCACGGCATGGAATCGACCCTGCCGGTGACCCTGGAGATGATGATCGTCCAGGCCCAGGCGGTGATCCGGGGCACGTCGCGCGCCCTCATCGTCGTGGACATGCCGTTCGGCTCCTACGAGGCGAGCCGCGAGCAGGCCTTCCTCAACGCCGCCCGCGTCCTCAAGGAGACCGGGGCCGGCGCCATCAAGATGGAGGGCGGCGCCAAGTTCGCCGACACCGTGGCCTTCCTGGTCGAGCGCGGCATCCCCGTCATGGGCCATATCGGCCTGACCCCCCAGTCCGTGAACACCATGGGGGGCTTCAAGGTGCAGGGCCGCGAGGCCGACGGCGAGGCGCGTCTCCTCGCCGATGCCCGCGCCATCAGCGAGGCCGGCGCCTTCGCCATCGTCATGGAGGGCATCGTCGAGCCCGTGGCCCGCGCCATCGCCACGGCGCCGGGCATCGCGGCGGCCACCATCGGCATCGGCGCCAGCACGGCCTGCGACGGCCAGATCCTCGTCCTCGAGGACATGCTGGGTCTCAGCGACCGCGTCCCGAAATTCGTCAAGCAGTTCGGCGCCCTGCGCACCCAGATCGAGGGCGCCGTGGCGGCCTATGCCGAGGAAGTCCGCGCCGGCCGCTTCCCGGCCGACGAGCACACCTACCCGCCGGCGTGATCCTGCCCGCCGGCGTGGCCCGGTGCGCCGCCGCACGGGGTCGGCCCCGGCCGGGCGTCGCCCGCTTACCATTCATCAACCGTTCGGTGTCCAGATTCGAACCTGAAGCCCGGTTTCGAGAATCGAAGGACACGACGTCATGAAGCGGACCCTCCTCGGCGCGGCGATGGCCGGCAGCCTCCTCGTCACGATGGCGCCCGGGGCGCAGGCCCGCGACGGCATCGGCCCCGGCGGCGCGGCGGCCCTGGGCGTCCTCGGCGGCCTCGCCATCGGCGGCGCCATCGCCTCGTCGCAGAACAACGGCTACTACCCCGGCCGCCCGGTCTACCGCGAGCCGCGCCCGGTCTACGTCGAGGAAGAGGTCTGCCACATGGAGCGCCGCGGCTACATCGACGCCTACGGCGACGAGCACATCCGCCGCGTCCGCGTCTGCGAATGATTTTTTCGCGGGGCGGCTGTCGCCGTTCAGCGCCCTGTCGCACGAAGGCGGCGCGCGGGGCGAAGGCTTGCCCCGCGCCACATACGGCTTCCGCTGAATCAGTTCGGTCCCCCGTGCGAATCGCCGAAGGACGAGGCAGATCGCGGGTCCCCTCGCCTGGAAGGCAGGGCGATCGCAAAGGATGGTCGCGGTCTGAAGCCGCCGCCGAAGGGGCTGTCGACGAAGCGCCGCCCCCCGTGCGCATCCCCTCGCCCCGCTTGGCTGGGGAGAGGGACGCGTCTCCCCCTGCCGGGGAGCGCGTCGAGGCGGCAGCCGACGGTGAGGGGGCGAATCCGGATGAGACTGCTCCGGAATCGCCCCCTCACCGTCGCTTCGGCTTCGCCTTCGCTCGCCGCAGGCACGACGGGGTGCCTGCGGCCCTCTCCCCGCAGGCGGGGAGAGGGGGATGCGCACCTGCGTTCTGCACGAAGGGGCAAGGGCCGACCCGAGCGCATGCACCCCTCTGCGATCGCCCTGCCTTCCAGGCTACGGCGTTCACACATCTCGCGGGCAGCGCGGGTCCCCTCTCCTGGGAGGAGAGGGACAGGGTGAGGTGTGTGGATTCTCCGGAGAGTTCGCACACCTCACCCCAACCCTCTCCTTTCAGGAGAGGGCGCACCGTGGGCCTCACGCCCGTATCCGGATGCCGTCAGCTGCCCCGTCTCCGCACGAGATCGGCCCAGCCGAAGCGATCGACCGGAACAGGGATCACCAGCGGTAGCCGAGGCTGGCGGTGATCCGGCGCTGGGTGCCGTAGAAGCAGGCGTTGACGCTCGAGCACGAGGCGACGAAGCGCTTGTCGCCGGCGTTCTGGAGGTTGACCGCGGCGCGCCAGCCGTCGCGCTCGTAATGCACCACCGCGTCGAAGGTGACGTATTCGGGCACCACGAGGGTGTTGGCGACGTCGGCGTAGGAGCGTCCGACGTAGTTCACGCCGCCGCCGAAGCCGAAGCCTTTGAAGTCGCCGACGGGGATCGTGTAGTCGGCCCAGAGCGAGGCGAAGTTCTCGGGGATGCCCACGGGCACCCGGCCGAGGTCGAGATTCGTGCCCTCGATCGTGCGCAGGCCGTAGATCGTATAGGACGCGATGAGATTGAGCCCCTCGGCGAGGCTGGCCGTGGCCGACGCCTCGAAGCCGCGCGAGCGCACGGCGCCGAGCTGCAGGTTGGTGAAGACGTTGTCCGGGTTCGGCGTCAGCACGTTGGAGCGCACGAGGTCGAAGGCCGCCACGGTGAAGAAGGTGTTCCAGCCCACCGGCTGCAGCTTGGCGCCGACCTCGATCTGCTCGCCCCTGTCGGACTTGAACGGCCGGTTGCTGGCGTCGACGCCCGCCGTCGGGTTGAACGAGGTGCCGTAGGTGACGTAGGGCGCGAGGCCGTTGTCGAAGTTGTAGATGAGCCCGAGGCGGCCGGTGAAGGCGGCCTCGTCCCGCACCGTGGAGTTGGCCAGCACCAGCCGGTCCTGGACGACGTTGCTGACGAAGTCCTGGCGGCCGCCGATGAGGAAGGTCAGGCGGTCGGTGAGGGCGACCTGATCCTGAAGGTACAGGCCGGTCTGCTGGAGCTGCTGGTTGACCACGCGGTAGGGCAGGGGGTTCGCGGCGGTCTGGAAGTAGCGCGGCGACAGGATGTTGAGCCCCGGGACCGGGAAAGTCGTCGCCTGGTTGTCCGACAGGCTGTAGCGCTTGTAGTCGACGCCCATGAGCACGGTGTGGCCGAAGTATCCGTCGTTGAACCGGGCCTGGGCCTGGTTGTCGACGGCGAACAGGCCGGCGCGCGGCGTGGTCAGGAAGCCGTAGCGGGCGAGCTCGGTCTCGCTGGCGTTGGCGTAGCCGTTGCCGACGTAGCGGGAGTCACGGACCTCCGTGAACGAAAAGCGGAAGTTCTGGCGCACGGTCCAGACGTCGTCGACATGGTGCTCGAACTCGTAGCCGAGGTTGGCCTGGTTGCGGGTGTAGCTGTCCACCAGGGGATCGCTGGCGTTGAGCTTGCGGTCGATGCGCAGGCCGGACGCGTTGGGGCGCACGGTGCCGGAATAGGGCAGGAACTGGCCCGCTCCGCCGGTCTCGTCGCGCTGGAAGCTCGTCAGCACCGTGAAGGTGGTGGCCCCGTCCGGCTTATAGGTGAACGAAGGCGCGATGTAGTAGCGGTCCTCCGGCGCGAACTGGACCTGAGCGTCGCTGTTCTGCAGCTTGCCCGTCAGGCGGTAGAACCAGTGGCCGGAACTGTCTGCCGGGCCGCCGACGTCGAAGGCGGCGTAGCGCTGGTTGAACGAGCCGCCGCCGAGTTCGACGTAGCGAAACGGCTCCGTCGTCGGGCGCTTCGACACGACGTTGACGAGGCCGCCCACCGGCGAGCCGCCGAACAGGGTCGCGGCCGGCCCGCGCAGGACCTCGATGCGCTCGGCCCCGAACGGATCGACGCGGAAGTTCGCGAACGAGGTCTGGAACAGCTGCAACCCGTCGCGGAACAGGCCGGTCTCCGTGGCCGAGAAGCCGCGGATGAGGAACCAGTCGAGGCGGGTGTCGGGCCCGAACTGGTTGGCGTAGATGCCCGGTGTGTAGCGCACCGCCTCCGACACGGTCTGCGAGCGCTGCGCCTCGATCTGCTGGGCGCCGATGACGCTGATGGATTGCGGGGTGCGGATGAGCGGCGTGTCGGTCTTCGTCGCCGTGGCGCTGCGGCTGGCGACGTAGCTGGGCACCGGGCCCCGCGCCGTCTCGGGCTGGCTCCGGCCGGGTGCGCCGCCGCCCCCGACGACGCCGGCGCCGCTGCCCTCGACGCTCAGGGTCTCCAGGGTGACGGCACCCTGCTGGGCCTGGGCCTGGGCCGTTCCGGCCAGGACCAGGAGAGAGACGCCGGCGAGGGCACGGCGGGCGGGGGGCAGGCATCCCATGGAGGAAGCGGACATGGCGGAATCTCCGTCGCGCAGGCACGCGACCGCAACCCCGCACGGGCATGCAAAGGTCGGCGCGAGGCGCTGTTTAGAATTATCGTAAACTACTGTAATGAAACAGCTTTAGTCGATCGGTAGTCGCCGCCGCGGGCGCACGCAAGGGCATCCCGACGGTCTGTCGACGACCGTGGCCGCTCGGGCACAGGAGACCTCGGCCGCGAGGCAAGATTTCGGGGCCGGACAACTTTCGGTTGAGAAGATTTCGGGCCAGGAGCGGGGTGATCGCCGATGCGTTTTTCGGGCGCCCGCACCGCGAAGCGCGGCGCTTCGAACCGTCACGGCCGGTTTCCTCTTCTGGAAGGCTGCCGGATTCACACATTTCGTCTCGACGCGGCTCTCCTCCCCCTCGCGGGGAGGAGTCGGAGGTGGGGGTGGCTCCGCTGGCCTCCGAAGCCCCAGGGTCACCCAACCACCCCCACGCTCAAC
>NZ_VRUZ01000122.1:0-10169 GCF_008039485.1 Methylobacterium sp. WL69
CGCCCGGAACGGCCCCCAGGCCCGGTCGCGGGCGAGCCCGGCGCAGGCCAGGAGGGCGAGGGCCCCGAAGCCCCCCGCCCGCCACCACAGGGGCTGCGCGTCGATGGCGGCGACGCGCCCGTCCGGCCGCATGTAGTCGGCCGGGTTCTCGCGGGCGGGCGGCACCACCTCGCGCAGGGGCGAGATGGTGAAGGACCAGGCCGGTACCTGCGCCGTGGCGGTGGTGGCGCCGTGGGCGCCGGCGCTCTCGAAGGTCACGGAAAAGCCCGGGATCTCCAGGGCGCGGACGTCGAGGGCGGCGTAGAAGTTCTGGTAGGTCAGGACGATCCGCACCCGCCGGGCATCGCCGGTGACGGTTTCCTCCACGCGAAGATCGCGCAGGTCGAGCCAGTAGGCCAGCGGCCCGGGCTGGGGCAGGGAGGCCGCCTGGAGGGTGAACCCCGCATCCACGACGAGGTCGGCCTGCGCCCGCACGACGTCGCCGAGGACGTAGCCGAAGGCGCGCGGGGTGCGGACCTCGACGGAGCGCACCTGGGCCTGCGCCCCGCCGGACACGGCGAAGAGGCACACGAGGACGGGGAAAAGGACTCGCATCAGGTCCCGATGAGGTGGCGGGTGAGGGCGTCGGCCTCGAAGCGGCCTTCGAGGCGGAACGGCGGGCGGCCGTAGGTCATGGCGATGCGGCGCAGGGTGTCGGTGCGGGCCCGCTCGTGGGCGAGCCAGCGCCGGCGCAGGGCCGGGCGCATGAACACGGTCCGGCGCCCGGCGCCCTCGAGGTCGTCGAGCTCCATCAGGCCCCAGGCCGGCAACCCCTCGTCCTCGGAGGCATCGGCCAGCACCACGGGCACGAGGTCGTGGCGGGCCAGGCTCGCGAACACCTCCGCGATCAGGGCCTCGGGCCAGCGGAAATCCGAGACGACGAACACGATCTTGGGCCGCCCGACGAGGCCGCGGCCGGCCTCGCGCATGCCGTCGGCCCGCGCGCCCGTGCAGGGCGCGGCCAACAGGCGGGCCTGGACCGAGGCGCCGATCCCGCGCCGGCGGGTCGCCGGCATCGACACGTCCGCGCGCAGGGCGCCGTCGCAGCCCATGAGGCCGAAGCCGTCGCCGATGCGGGTGGCCGACGCCGCGAGCCCCCCGCACAGGGCGGCGGCGAGGGCCATGCGGTCGGCCGCGCCGCGGTAGCGCATGGAGGCGGAGAGATCGACGAGGGCCCAGACCTCGATGGCCGTGCGGCTCTCGAAGCGGCGGACATGGGTGCCCTCGAACGGATCGCGCAGGGTCGCGCGCACGTCGATGCGGCGCGCATCCGGCATGCGCAGGAACGGCACCTGATCGCGGAAGGTGCCGAGCCCCCCGGCGTCGCGGCCGCGATGGGCACCGGCGGCGGTGCCCGGCACCCGCCCGCGCGGACGGTAGACGATGTCGGCCTGCGGATCGGGCTCCCTCACGGCGCCGGCACCGTGTCGAACACGGCGCGGCAGAGCTCGGGCACGATGGCGGCGCGGCGCATCTCGTAGACGGGTTCGAGGAAGACGCGGTGGGCCATGACCTCGGGGAACACGGCGCGGATGTCCTCGGGCACGAGCCAGTCCCGGCCCTCGAGCCAGGCGCGGACCTTGGCGGCGCGCACGAGGAAGGCGACGCCGCGGGGCGAGGCCCCGCCCTGCACCAGGGCCTCCATGTCGATGCCGGGAAGCCGGATGCCGGCGCCGCCGGGACGCACCAGGGCCTCCCACAGGCCGACGACGTAGGCCTCGATGGCCGGGCTCGCCTGAATCCCGTGCTGGATCGCCCTGGCGATGCCCGGGATGGCGGCGTGGTCCAGCACGTCGGCGTCGATGCCCGCGATGAGGGCGTCGGTGTCGTGGAAGCGCGGATCGAACACGAGGGCGCGGCGGCTCTCGGCGTCGCGCGGGGCCTCCATCCCGATCTCCATGAGGAAGCGGTCGCGGGCGGCCGCCGGCAGCTCGAAGGTCTCTTCCCGCTCGACGCGGTTGCGGTCGGCGAAGACCTGCAGGTTGGGGAAATGGTACTCGCGGTTGAACGCGGTCAGGCTGCGCTCGGCCATGAGGCGCAGGAGCAGGGCATGCACCTGGGGCCGGGCGCGGTTGATCTCGTTGAAGAAGAAGATCGACAGGTCCTCGGCCCGGCGCAGGACAGGTCCGGGCTCGACGCGGGGGCGGCCGTCCTCGGCGAGGTAGGTGTGGTAGATGAGGTCCGTCGGCATCATGTCGACGGTGCCCTCGACGCGCTCGTAGGCGCCGCCCAGCGCCCGGGCGACGGCCCGCAGCAGGGTGGTCTTGCCGACGCCGACATCGCCCTCGAGCAGCACGTGGCCGCGGGCGAAAATCGCGATGGTGAGGAGGCGGATCGCCCGCGCCTGGCCGACCACGGCGCCGCCCACGGCCCGCTCGAACCGGCCGGCGGCCTCGCGCCAATCGGTGAGCATCGCGTCGCCGGGGCGGGTCTCGTTCATCACGCGGGGGCCTTGAATCTTTAAGCTGGGAAACGGCTGCCCGGCATTCTGAGGCGGGAAATCCAACCGGGTTGCACGCATCCCCTCGCCCCGCTTGCGGGGAGAGGGTTTCGGACCCCTTGTCGGGTCCGAAACGAGGCGGCAGCCGAGGGTGAGGGGGCGGCTCCGCCTGAGGCTCGTCCGGCGAGCCCCCCCCGCACCTACGCTCCGGCTGCACTCACCGCAGACACGCCGGGGTGTCTGCGGTCCTCTCCCCGCGAGCGGGGAGAGGGGCCGGCGTTCGAGCGCGGACAGGCGAGGGTGAACGCGCGCCGTCGGCTCAGTTCGACGACAGCTTGGTGACGTCGTACTCGAACTTGCCGGACTTCTTGGCGGCCTCGATGCGCCGGGCGTTGCGCTCTTCCATGCCCTTGATCGACTCCGACTGCTTGTTCAGCTCCTTCGGGTCGTGCTTGGGGTCGTACTTCGAGCCGGCGATCTTCTCGGGGAAGCCGGGCTTGGGCTCCCAGCAATTGCCGGCGGCCTTGCACTTGGTGCCGTCGTAGGCCATCGCCGGGCTCGCCAGCACTGCGCCTGCACCCAGCGCCACCGCAAAAATGAACGTCCGCATGTTCGTCTCCTCCGTTTATGGTTGGCGCGGCGCGTGGGCCGCTCATCGTTCACCGCGCGCACGTCACGCGGCGTGACTTCCCAGGGACGCTAGTTCTCCAGCGGCTTGCACTGGCCCTTCACGTCCGTGGGGAAGGTCTCGCCCTGTTTGTAGGGCGTGTAAGCTTTCTTCTGGTCGGCGCTGAGCCAGACGGCGTCCTTGGCCGGACCGGTATAGAGATGGCGGATCCAGGCGATGGTCTGCAGCATCTCGTCGGGGGTCAGGTTCTCGTTGTGCGGCCCCATCATGCCGTTGGCGCCGCCGAAGATGGTGGCGAACAGGCCGGTGTCCTCGGTGTTGGACGGGTAGGTCCAGTAATTGTCGTTGAGGCCCGGCCCGAGCTTGCCCTCGGCCAGATGCCCGTGACAGCCCGAGCACGAGGTGGCGAACAGGGACTCGCCGTTGCGCAGGCAGGACTTGTCGTCGATGTAGAGGTTCTTGCCGGTCTGGAAGAACTCCTTCACGGCCGGCGTGTCGCGGCCGCCCTCCTTGCCCTGGGACACGTCGAGCTGCTCGCCCGTGACGGTGTTGCGGAACACGAACCCGCTCTGCGGGCCGGAGGCCGGCTGCGCCAGGGCGGAGAGCCCGGCCGAGAACCCGGCGGTGACGAGGCCGAGGCCGACGAATCCGGCCAGAAGGCCTTTGAGATGACGCATGAAATCGCTCTGATGGGGTTCTCCGACCGTCCGGTCGGGTTCTGGGCGGGCCGCCCCTGCGAGCGGCCCGGGGCTTGCGCGGATCAGTTCGAGGCGGTCGCGAGGGGCACCCCCTCCTGCTTCAGGATCGCGTCGATCTGCGGCTTGGCCTTGGCGATGCCGGCGTCGAGGGCGGCCTTCAGGGCGGTGTCGTCCCGGCGCACGCCCATGGACTGGTCGAAGCTCTGGGGCATCTTCTGGCCGTCGCTGCGCACGGTGTCGTCCGGCACCGGCGTCACCCGGAGCGGCGTGCCCGAATCCTTGACGTAGCGGGCGACATCGGGGCCGAAGGCCACGGCGACGTCGGCCTTGCCGCCGGCGACTTCACTGATCATCCGGGCCGGGTCGATTTGGGTGTACTGGTTGCGCGGGGCGCGGAAATTCACCAGCGAGTAGAGGTAGGCCATGTCCTCCTCGTAGCGGCCGATATCCTTCAGCATCGCCTCGCCGGGGGTGCCGAACCCCACCACCATGTGGTCGACGCTCTTCAGGCGCGGGTCGGCCCAGGACTTGATGTCGAGGTCGCGGTCGGCGCGGGTGATGAAGACGTAGCCGCTGCGGTAGTACGGCTTGGTGACGAGGACGCGCGGGTCGTCGCTGTCGAGGCCGACCACCACGTCGCAGAGCTTCTTGTCGAGGCCGTCGCGGACGAGGTAGATCGCCGGCTTCTCCGACCAGACGAACTGGACCTTGCGGCCCATGGCCTCGGCGACCGCCGTGGCAATCCGGTTCTCCAACCCCGATCCGTCCTTCAGCGAGAGGGGCGGCTGCACCGCCGCGCAGACGCGCAGGGTCTTGTCGTCGGCGGGCGCCGGCGCTTTCGCGTCCTCGGCCGCGTGAACGGAGGATACGAGACCCAGCGCCAGGAGGGAGGCGGCCGGGAGCGCCGCGCGGCGACGTCCGGTGACGAGCGACATGGGTGAGATCCGTTGTTCGGTTGTTTTCTGGGCTGCGCTCGGGCGGGGCATCTCGGGCGGGACATGGCGTGTCCTCGCGTTGGCCGTCGCGCGCGAAATCTCGGGCGTCGTGGGAACCCCGCCGGCCCTGAGGCCGGCGAGGTCCTGGTCCTGGGATCGAGACTTACTTCTTGGCGGCCGTCAGGTATTCGCCGACGTTCGGATCGTCGTACGGACCCTTGCCGTTGAGGGAGAACACCATCACGCCGCCGCCCATCTGGGTGTAGTTGGCGAGCTTCTTGAAGGCGCCCACCGCGCCGAGGCCGGCGGTCGGGTCCTGCAAGTCGAACACCAGGCCGACGCCCGGCCATCCGCCGACGCCGTAGTAGATGGCGACGAACTGATCACCCTTGTGGCTGTAGGTCATCGGGTAACCGATGGCGCCCGACGGCAGCTTGAACTTCCAGAGGAGGTCGCCGTTGTCGGAGTGACGGGCCTTGATGTAGCCGTCCAGCGTTCCGTAGAACACGAGGTCGCCGGCGGTGGCCATCGTTCCGCCCCACACGGCGAAACGCTCCATCTTGTCCCACTTATACTCGCCCGTGATGGCGTTGTAGGCCTTGATCTGGCCGAGACCCTCGTAGTTCTGACGGTCACCCTTCGGGCCGGGGTACATGTTCAGCGTCGCACCGACGAAGAACTGGCCCGCACGGTACGGAAGCATGAACGGCTCCCAGTCCATGCAGATGTGGTTGATGCCCATGTAGAAGAGCTTGCGCTCCGGATCATAGGAATCGTGGCCCTGGTTGTGGTAGCCCATGGCCGAGGGACAGACGTCCTTGGCGAGGTGGTCCATCCGGGTGCCGTACTCGGGATCGCGCACCGGCTGGCCGGTCTTCAGGTCGACGGACTTGAAGACGTTGACGGTGTCGTCGATCTTGTTGGCCGAGACGAGCGAACCGTCGGTCCGGTCGAGGGTATAGACGATGCCGTTGCGGTCCGGATGGGTGAGGAGCTTGCGATCCTTGCCGTCCTTGTCCTTCTGGTTCGACAGCATCATCACGTTGACGCCGGCGTAATCCCACTCGTCGTGCGGGGTCTTCTGGTAGCCGAACTTGGCTTCACCCGTATCGGCGTCGCGGCCGAAGATGGTCATCGTCCACTTGTTGTCGCCGGGACGCATGGTCTCGTTCCACGGCGCCGGGTTGCCGGTGCCGAAGTAGATCAGGTTGGTGCCGGGATCGTAGGCGTACCAGCCCCAGTTGGTGCCGCCGCCGATCTTCCAGGCATCGCCCTCCCAGGTGGAGGTGCCGAGGCCCTTCTGACCGTAATGGGCGTTCTTCACGTTGAAGTCGGGCCCGAGCAGCAGGTCCTTGTCGGGACCCGTGGCGTAGGCGCGCCACACCTGGGCACCGGTCTTCACGTCGTAGGCGGTGAGGTAGCCGCGCACGCCGAGCTCGGCGCCGGACGACCCGATGATCACCTTGTCCTTCACCACGTAGGGGGCGATGGTCAGGGTCGAGCCCATCTTGATGTCGGAGTTCTCGACCTTCCACACCGTCTCGCCGGTCTCGGCGTTGAGGGCGGCGACGTTGCCGTCGAGCTGCGTCTTCAGGATGAGGGACGGCACCTTGCCGTCACCCGGCCAGTAGGCGAGGCCGCGGTTCACGAGATCGCAGCAGGCGACGGCGCGGGCGGCCGGGTTCTGCTTGGGCTTGTCCTGCCACAGGATCAGGCCCGGATCGTCGAGGCCGAGGGCGAACGTGTTGTTCGGGAACGAGGTGTGGATGTACATCTTGCCGTCGACGACGATGGGCGCGCCCTCGTGGCCGTTGAGCAGGCCGGTGGAGAAGCTCCAGGCCGGCTTGAGCTGCTTCACGTTCTCGGTGTTGATCTGCTTGAGCTTGCTGTAATTGTCCGAGTCGTAGTTCTTGCCGGGCATGATCCAGTTTTCGTCGCTCTTCGACAGCTCGACGAGCTTGTCGTTGGCGGCCGCACTGGTGGCCATCCCGATGGGCGCCAGGGCCATCACGGCCAGCACCGACACGGAACTCAAGTACCTCATCATCGTGCGTCTCCTCAGCTGCCGCCCCGTCTATCGACCCTGCGGTCGTGCGTGGCTGTTTCTCCCGCCGTTTCGGAACATCGGCGCCGCGATCCTCAGAAGAACCGCCGCGCTCTTAAGCTTTTATCAGACTAGCGTAGTCTTATAAGAAGCTTATTACTGTCCCTTCAGCCCTTATTTCTAGCCATCTTCCTGTCGCAAAGTCTCTAGACGATCCGACATTTCTAGTCGGGAAACTTTGGCAAATAGAGCGTGAGGATCGCGCAGCGGCGACCCGTCGCTTGACCGCCCCCAGGGGGCCGTCGCACCACTGTCACAACGGCCCGGACGAACGGGCCGATGGCGGGGAGCGGGGAAAGATGGCGCCAAGGGCTGGGCGGAGACGCGCAACCGCGCGCGCGGGGATTCCGGACCGCCTTGGCATCGCCCTGGCGGCCCTGCTCTGCGCCGCCGGACCGGCCCCGGCGCAGGATTTTTCGGCATGGAGCTTGGCCGCCCTCTATCCGAGGGACGGACGCCGGGACCTCACGGGCGCGGATATCGACCGCTATCCGGGGGCGGGCGTGCTGTTCTGCCACGGGCCCGACGGCATCCCGCGCAAGGCGGCGGCGGCCTGGCTCGTCGGCGATCCGTCCGTGGTGGTGCTCAACGCCCACAACTTCCGCAATCGCCGCCTCGAGACCACCCGCGAGGTCGGCGACTGCTTCTTCCAGATCGGCGGACGCAACTACGACTTCGTGCCGGGCAGCATGGAGCTCGGGGCCGAACCGGCCGCGCAGGCGCTCCACATCACCGACGACTGGGCGATCCTGCGCCTCGTGCGGCCCGTGGAGGGCGCCCGGCCGCAACCCCTGCCGGCCGCCCCCGAGCTGGGGGAGGGGCCGATGCGGCTGCCCGTCGTGATGGTGTCCCCCGGCGGGCACGAGAACTATCGCGGGCCGGCGAGCCTCGAGACCTGCGCCATCCGTCAGGTCGATCCGCCGAGCGAGGGCGGCATCCGGCGCCTGCGCCACGATTGCAACGACGGTTTCGGCGGCTCGGGCTCGGGCCTGTTCGACGAGGCCGGCCGGCTCATCGCCATGCAGAGCGCCTCCCTCTCCATGAACGCCCGCAAGCCGTTCGACATCGAGTTCCACTACGGCTCGGCCCTGGCCTTCGAGGGCGCCCTGCTCACCGCCCTGCGCCGAGCGGTGGCGGGGCAGGCGGGTCCCTGAAGGCTTCGGCGTCCGTCAGCGCCGCCGGCCGAGGCGCTCGGCGATGGCGATGCCGCCGATGACGAGGCCGAGGGCCAGGGCGTCGTTCCAGCGGAACGGCTCGCCGAGGAAGACGACGGCGAGGCCGGCCCCGAAGATCGGCACGAAGTTGACGAACAGTCCCGCCCGGTTCGGGCCGATGAGCTCGACCCCGCGCATGAAGCCGAGCTGGGCCAGGAGGCTCGGCCCCAGGGCCACGAACGCCACGATGAGCCAGCCCTTCGGCGTCGGCCAGATCGTATGGCCGAGCGCCCATTCGGCGGCGAGGGGCGGCAGGGCGGTGAGGAAGGCGGCGAGCGCCATGGCGGTGAAGAAGGTCAGGCCGGAGACCTTCGGCCGGGCGCCGAGGGCCACGGTGTAGCCGGCATAGAACAGGCAGGCGGCGAGCATCAGCACGTCGCCGAGGTTGAAGCCGAAATGGGTGAGCACCCGCCAGTCGCCGTGGGTGGCCGCCACCACCGCCCCGGCCAGGGTCACGGCGACGCCGAGCGCCTGCGCCCCGCCCACGGCGACCCGGTGGACGCCGTAGTTGATGAGGATGACGAGGACGGGGATCGAGCCCTGGAAGAGGGCGATGTTGATCCCCGTGGTGTAGAGGCCGGCGGCGTAGAACAGGCTGGCGTAGAGGGTGTAGCCGCACGCGCCCATGAGCAGCACGTAGGGCCAGTGCGGTCGCAGGCGGCCCGACTCGGCCCGCAAGCCGGCCCGGGCCGGCAGGGCCAGGACGAGGCAGGCGAAGGCCCAGCGCAGGCAGGTGAGCACCTGCGGCGAGACCTCGCCCACGGCCCATTTGCCCGCCACCACGTTGCCGCCCCAGAGCAGCATGGTGCCGGCGAGGATCGGATAGGCGGCCAGGGCCGACGGCGGGCTCCCGGCGGGCCGGGCGGGGGAGGGCGGTGTCACGCGCAACGGATCGGGACTCCTCTTCACGGGCCGGGGTCCCTCTTCCCCCGCCCCGGCCCGGCGGACAAGGGTCGCGGACAAGGGTGGCCCATGCGGGACGGCCCTCACGCCGGGTCCGGTCCCTCGCCGTCCTCGGCCACGGGGGTCCTCTCCCGGGCCAGCAGCGCGGCCTTGCGGGCGACGCCCCAGCGGTAGCCCGAGAGCGCCCCGTCGGCGCGCACCACCCGGTGGCAGGGGATCGCCACCGCATGGGCGTTGGCGGCGCAGGCCAGCGCCACGGCCCGCACGGCGGCGGGCCGGCCGATCTCGCGCGCGATGTCCGTGTAGGTCGCGGTCTCCCCCGCCGGAATCGCCCGCAGGGCTTCCCAGACCCGCTGCTGGAAGGCGGTGCCGCCGATGTCGAGGGGCAGGGCGAGGCCGCCCTGCGGCGCCGCCACGAAGGCCGCGACCTCGGCCACGTGCGCCGCAAAGCCGGCCTCGTCCCGGGTGATCGCGGCCCGGGGAAACCGCGCGTGGAGGTCCCGGACCGGTCCCTCCGGATCGTCGCCGAGCAGGATGGCGCAGAGGCCCCGCTCGGTGGCCGCCACCAGGACGAAGCCGAGGGCACAGGCCGCCACGGAGAAGCGGATGGCGACGCCCGCCCCGCCCTTCCGAAACACGCCGGGCGCCATGCCGAGGCGCGGTCCGGCGGCGGCGTAGAACCGGCCCGCCGTGCCGTAGCCCGCCGCATAGGCCGCCTCCGTCACGGTGCCGGCCTCGGGCAGGGACGCGGCGAGGCGCCCCGCCCGCACGGCCGCGGCGTAGGCCTTCGGGGTCACGCCGGTGATCCCCTTGAACACCCGGTGGAAGTGGAACGGGCTCAGGGACGCGGCGCGGGCCAGGGCCGCGAGGGCAGGGGGCTCCTCGGCCGCCTCGATCCGCCGGCAGGCGCTCGCCACGGCCGCGGCGTGGCGCGCGGCCAGGGGCGGAGCGTCGGGGCGGCAGCGCAGGCAGGGGCGGAAGCCCGCGGCCCGCGCCGCCGCGGCGGTCCCGTAAAAACCCACGTTCGCCCGGCGCGGGGTGCGGGCGCCGCAGCCCGGCCGGCAATACACGCCCGTGGTGCGCACGGCGTAGACGAAGCGCCCGTCCGCCGCCGGATCGCGGGCGGCGACGGCGGCCCAGCACGCGTCCTCGGTGGCGGCCACCGAGCGGGGCCTCTGCGCCATCCTGCTCGGCGACGATCCGGAGGG
>NZ_VRUZ01000123.1:0-10166 GCF_008039485.1 Methylobacterium sp. WL69
GCCCTGTCCTGCGCCCGCACGGTGGAGATCCCGGAGGCGGCGCGGGCCCGGGCCGCGGCCTATCTCATCACCGCCGCCGAGGGCGCGGCCCTGCACCTCGACCGCCTGCGCGCGCGGGCGGCCGAGTTCGATCCGGCCGTCCGGGACCGCCTCATCGCCGGCGCCATGCTGCCCGCGGCCTTCGTCGAACGGGCCCAGCGCTTCCGGCGCTGGTACCGCGCGGCCGTCCTCGACCTGTTCCGCGAGGTCGACATCATCCTGGCGCCCTGCACGCCCTGCCGCGCCCCGGCCTCGGGTCAGGCGACCTTCGTGCTCGACGGCGTCGCGCTGCCGGTGCGCGCGAATGTCGGCCTGTTCACGCAGCCGATCTCGTTCATCGGGCTGCCGGTCGTCGCCGTGCCGGTCCGGCCCGATGCGGGCCTGCCCCTGGGCGTGCAGATCATCGCCGCCCCCTGGCGCGAGGACCTTGCGTTGCGAGTGGCCCGCCACCTCGAACGCGCGGGCGTCGCCCGCGCGCCCGTCGCGACCCTCGCGTGACCCCGATGCTGATCGACGATCCCCTGGTGAAGGCCGAGGTCGAGGCCGCGTTCGCCCGCTACGAGGCGGCGCTGGTCGGCAACGACGTCGCGACCCTGGAAGCGCTGTTCCACGACGACCCCCGCACCATCCGGTACGGCGCGGGCGAAAACCTCTACGGCATGGACGCGATCCGCGCCTTCCGCCGGGCCCGCCCGGCCCAGGGCCTCGCCCGCGACCTCCGCGACACGGTCATCACCACCTACGGACGCGATTGCGCCGTGGCGATGACGCTGTTCACGCGCGCGGGCGCCCCGGATCGGATCGGGCGCCAGAGCCAGACCTGGCTGCGGTTTCCCGAGGGCTGGAGGGTCGTCGCGGCCCATGTCAGCGTCATCGACCCGTGACCCCGCGAGCCGAGCCTCCCGCCCGGCGGTTCCGGATCGCCTCGAACCGGTCGGGCGGAGCCTCCGGCGGAGCGCTGGCGGAAGGGGTGTCTGGTGGGTAGCCATCCTCAGGGCGGCCGACGTCAACTCGGTCCGCATGTGATCGCGCATGGACCAGCCGACGATCTTGCGGATGGCGAGATCGAGGACGGCGGCCCGGTAGAGCCAGCCCTCGCCGGTGGGCAGGCAGGTGATATCGGCCAGCCGGACCGTGCTGGGCATCGCTGCCGAGATCGGCGCCCTGCCGGAGCCCGGATGCCTTGACGGCGCATGAGACGCTCCACGCGTCCGCGGCTGGCCGTTCGGCCCGCCGCGCGCCAAGCCGCGTGCACCGAGGTGAGCCGTAGCGCCTATGATGCTCGGCATGGATCCGCCGGACGTTGTCGGGGAGTTGACGGTTCGACACCGACCGGACGCTTTCGGGGCGTGACCGCCAGCCGTAATCGCCGCCGGGGGAGACTTCGAGCGAAGCGCCTGAGAGCGAACGCGCCCTGAACTGATTTCAGAACGGCACCTTCGCTGGCGGTCGGGCTCATTTGTCTCAAGCCACAAGCCCCAAGCTGCTTCAACTCGATTCGCTCGGCGCACGTAAACACGCCATTAACCCAAGCATTGCATTTTAACGATGAGGCTCGATACACCGAGACAGGCAGATGCGATTCCCGACCCGAATAGGTTTCGCCGTCGGCCTTATGAGCTTGATTGTTGCCGATCACGCCCTTTCCAAGTCGAGAGCAGCGCCGCGCTTCACCGATCCCGACCTAATTGCACTGGAAAAGTTTGGCGCGCGCGCCAAAAGAGCAATGGATGCTTTTGTGCTGCGCCCTCGGTTGCCAGACGCATACAATTTGGTTTGTTCCGGCTGCGCACCCGACGACAGCACGGCGTCTCCGATTCGAGTCGCCAGGGCCTCTCGCAAAATACAGGCAGAGGAACATGTTGCTGCAGGGTTGGACGTTCCCACAACCCTCAAACCGAAATATGTCTCCATGCAGCCAGCGAAGGTTAGGCGAGCAGCTGCGCTGAAACGACGGGCTGCGCTCCGGCGTAGACATCTCAAGCGAAGCGTTCAGTTCCGCCAGATTTTACAGGTAGAAAACTCGTGGGATGCTGAACTGCGTCGGTGATCCTGCGATGGCGATGGGGCTGCGTTTTTCTGCGGCCGCCATCCCTGCCCCCCAAGCCGCCTGCCCCCCAAGCCGCCTGACATCCGATCCGCGGCTTCCCGTCCGGTTGGCTCATGACCGAAAGGGCGCAATCGAGATGCTCACGCGATCAATCGCTCGGCATTGCCACCCTCGAACCCATCAATGATCGTTATCGAAAGCTGGGTAAGCCATTCTTCCGCGACGCGAGCTCGCTCTTCCGCGGCCTTCACGCGATCATCCGCAACCCTCAGCAAGGCATCGGCACGAGCTTGAATATCACGAGCATGCGCCTCGGCTGCGCGAACTCTTTCATTCGCCGACTTGATGTCTTCCTGAACGTTCTTAAGAATTTCGCGGACCCGCATCTCTTGTTCGTGGGCATCCGCTTCGACTTCTCTTACCCGAAGAGCCGCAGAGCGAACACGGTCTATTAATTTAGACCAGTCTTGGGGCGAAGAATTTCTATTCGGCGGAGTATTATATGAGCTTTCGCCGGATGATCCGAAAACACGCAGAACATTGGTGAGCTTTTTATCGCTATTGCTATCGAGCACATCGCCATGCGGAGGTGCTTCCGGATGAGTACCTGACAGATCCCGCATCAGCTTGTCCGTTTCGTTCACCGATCGCCCCCGCTTCCGTGCATTCACGAAACCCTTCTCCCGCCACCGTGCGGAATTCGGACCAATCGTCAATAACGGATGCTGGATGACAGCGGCGGAGACCCAAAATTTGAACGGTGTCGCTTTTTATGGACACCTCAGACAGGGGGCGTGAAAGCAGGGAACCCCTACCGCGTTACCCCCCCAGCCGCACGTTCGCTTCTCCCCTTCTTGCCAGGAAGAAAGCGAAAGCCTCATCCCTTCCCTCCCTTGAATGGCGCGACAGCCGCCAAACGAACCTCCGAAGGCAGGCTCGAGGGATCATTCCGTCGGATTTCTCCGCGCGCCCCGCGCCACGATCCGCATCTGGGCGTCTGGCAGCGGCCGTTGAAGCTCCGGGGCGATCTCCGTGGGGGCTGCGAGCCACGGGCTCCATTCCTCGGGCGCGGTCAGCAGCACAGGCATGGCCTTCGCGTGGATGGGGCCGACCACGCCGTTGGCCCCGCAGGTGAGGAGCGAGAACAACCGATGCTCTTCCTCGAGTCGGTCGGGATTCTCGGCCTTCGTGCCGCGCACGCCGGTCCGCGAGCGCCGGATGCCCGCGAGGGGCGGGCAGAGGCAACCTGATCACAGCTGCCGTGCTGGCCGGCCTCTATCTCCGGGCTTTGTCACGCAGCCGGGCGTGACACGGCCCATGGTCGCGACCAGCCGCAGCAATTCGCTGGCCTTCGCGCAAACTGTTGGGGTGCGCCAACCTAAGAGGATCAAAAGTTCATCTAAGATAATGACTTACAGGAACAATTTGGCGGAAGGGGTGGGATTCGAACCCACGGTGGAGTCGCCCCCACGGCGGTTTTCAAGACCGCTGCCTTAAACCACTCGGCCACCCTTCCGTCCGCGCCGGCGCGGGGCCGGCGGGGACGGAAGGGTTCTAGCGGAGAACGGGACGGGCGGAAATCGAAAACTCAGGCGGCCCCGGCCTCGAGACGGCCCAGACGGTCGAGCAGGGCGCGGTCGTGCAGGAGGGCCATGCGTTCCTTCGGGGAGAGCCAGGCGGCGGCCTCGTCGAGGGTGTGGGCCTCCACCACCTTGGCCTGGGCCAGGGCCCGGTCGGTGTCGATGACGCCGCGCGGGCGGGGCGCGGCCTGGGGCAGCATGGCGGCATGGGCCCGCGCGAAGTCGGGCTCGGCGTGGAGGGCCCGCAGGGCGTCGGCCTCGTCGAGGCCCCGCGCGGCGTTGCGGGTGGCGAGGCGGCCGGCATCCGTGGCGATGGCGGGCGGGGCGCGCTCCTCCGGGGTCATGAGCAGACCGAGCCGCTTGAGGGCGAGGCCCCAGCTCAGCTGGCCGCTCGCCCACGAGATCGGGATCGCCAGGACGAGGCCGAGGATGGTCGGCGACATCCATAGGAACAGGGAGGTGGCGATGGCGAAGGCCGCGATGCCCGTCACCAGGCCCAGGGCCATGTGCCAGCGGTGGCGGCGGACGATGTCGCCCCACGGGATCGAGCCGTCGTCGCGCCGCTGGGGGTTCCAGCCGGTGTCGCGCCCGACGAGGATCTGGAACACCGAGCCCGACTGGATCACCATGGCGATGGGCGCGATGAGGGCCGAGAGCAGGATCTCGATGAGGCTCGACAGGACGAGGCGGACGCCCCCCCCGCAGGCCCGGCGCACGGGTCCGTCGACGAGGGCGAGGATGAGTCCCAAAAACTTCGGGGCGAGCAGGATGCCCATGGTGATCCCGAACAGCTGGAGCGCGCGCACGGGATCGAAGCGCGGCCAGACCGGGTAGAGCCCGAACTCGCTGGTGAAGTATTCCGGCCGCACGTAGGCGGTCTGCAGCACCAGGGCGATACCGACCACGAGCTGGGCGAGCCAGAGCGGGGAGGCGACGTAGCCGGCGATGCCCGTGGCGAAGTGCTGGCGCGAGGCCGGTTTCAGGCCGGCGGCCCCGATGATGCGGCTGTGCTGGAGGTTGCCCTGCGCCCAGCGCCGGTCGCGCACGGCGACGTCGATGAGGGAGGGCGGGCTCTCCTCGTAGGAGCCGGGCAGCGCCGGCAGCATGGTCACGCTCCAGCCGGCCCGCCGGATCAGGGCGGCCTCGACGAAATCGTGGGACAGGACGTGGCCGCCGAAGGGCGGCTTGCCGGGCAGGTCCGGCAGGCCGCAGGCGGCGGCGAAGGCCTTCGTCCGGATGATGGCGTTGTGGCCCCAGTAATTGCCGTCGCGGCCCGACCAGACGGACAGGCCCGTGGCGATGACCGGCCCGTAGATCCGCGCGGCGAATTGCTGGACGCGGGCGAACAGGGTGTTGCGGTTGATGATGAGCGGCAGGGACTGGATGATGCCCGAATCCGGGTCCGCCTCCATGGCGGCGGCCAGGTGCACGACGCACGCCCCCGTCATCAGGCTGTCGGCGTCGAGGACCAGCATGTGGTCGTAGGTGGCGCCCCAGCGCGAGACGAAGTCGCCGATGTTGCCGGCCTTGCGGTGGTGGTTCTTCGGCCGGTGCCGGTAGTACAGGCGGGCGTCGTCGCCCCAGCGGGCGCGCAGGTCGAGGAAGGCGCGCTCCTCTGCGATCCAGGCGTCCCCTTGCGTCGAATCCGACAGGACGAAGTAGTCGAAGGCCCCACCCAGCCCCGTGGCGTCGATCTCGGCGCGCATGGCCTCGATGGCCGCGAAGGTGCGGGCCGTGGCCTCGTTGTAGACCGGCATCACCACGGCCGTGCGGGTGGTGAGCGCGACCGGCAGGGCGGGGGTTCTGCCCCGGCGCAGGAGGACGAAAAAGCCCAGGATCGCGCCGGTGAAGGCGAGGGCGATCCAGGAGAAGTTCAGGGTGAACAGGGCGAGCAGGACGTACTGCAGGGCCGTGGTGCCGCCCGAGACCGCCACCACCTCGTACATCTGCATGGCGCCGTAGGCGGTCAGCAGCGCCGCCGCGCCGAAGACGAAGAGGCGGGCGAGCCACGGTTTGGCGTGGGCAACCGACGGCGCGTGCCCGTCGGTGCCGTCCCAGGCGTCGAGGCGCTGCACCGGCATGGCCAGGGGCGCCTCGGGCGGCATCGCCGGGCGGAACGGGGCGGGAGCCGGGGCGACGTCACCGGCTGGGGCGACTTGAGGCGCGGGTGCGTTCACGGTGTCCAACGGTACAGCCAGGTTTCGGTGAGGGGGGTGTCGCCCCGTTGCAGGGCGAGGCGCAGCTCGCACGCCTTCTCGCCGCGCGGGTCGAGCTCGAAGGCGACGCGCACGGTCTTGCGGTCGGGATAGCGGTAGAGGGTGCTCGCCGTGATGGCGCCGGGGCCGACGGAGAGCTGGGTCCGCAGGTCGCCGGCTTCGGCCAGTCCGTCTCCGGTGAAGTCCACGAGGAACAGGCGCCGGGCGTCGCTCGTCCCGCGCCCGGCGCGGGTGCCGGAGACGGTGGCGACGGGCACCGGTTCGGGCGGCTGCCAGCACCAGTGCTGGCGGTAGCTGAACGCCAGTTCGGCCCCCGCCGCGAGGCCGGCCTTGGGCCGCCAATAGGCCAGGATGTTCTCGTTGAACTCGGAATCGCTCGGGATCTCCAGCAGGGTCACGGAACCCGGCCCCCAGGCGGAGAGGGGTTCGAGCCACAGGGACGGGCGCCATTCCCAGTGCTGGATGTCGTCCTGGAAGCTGCGGTAGTCGCGGGCCCGCTGCATGAGCCCGAAGCCCTTCGGGCCGTCGTCGACGAAGGACGAGACCTGCAGGGTCTCGGGGTTGCGCGCCGGGCGCCAGATCGATTCCCCGGAGCCCGTGCGGATCTGGAGGCCGCCGGAGGAATGGACGGCGGCCCGCGCATCGTCGGCCCCGCGCCGGTCGTAGGGGCCGAACAGGTAGCTCGTGGTCATGCCGCCGAGGCCGAGATGGTCGATGGCCGTGCGGGCGAACACCGTGCCCTCGACGTCGCAGAGCGAGACGGCGCCCGGGCGCAGGCTCATGCGCAGGGCCGCCGTGGCCGAGGGCGAATCGACCAGGGCGTGCAGGACGAGGGGACCGCCGGGGCCGGGCCGCTCGATCCAGAGGGCGCGGAACTCCGGGAATTCCTCGCCGCGGGCATCGGCCGGCCGCAGGGTGAGGGCGCGGGCGGTGACGCCGAAGCCCTGGCCGGCGGCGACGAGGCGGAAGAACGAGGCGCCCTGGAAGTAGGCGAAGTCGGTCAGCTCGCCCCCCTCGAAGCGGGCGCGGAGCTTGACGCCGGAATAGCCCGGATCGTCCTTCATCGCCGGGATCGGGGTGGTCTCGGCCGCGAACCGGGCGCGGTCGTAGGGGACGGGGCGCACCACCCCGTCCTCGATGAGCGCCAGGGCGACGCGGCCCTTGAACACCGAGCCGCGATGGAGGGGCTCGACGGTGAAGCCGAGGCCGGCCTCGGCCCAGATCGCGCTGCCCGGCACGGTGCGGATGCCGGCGTACTGCTCGCGGTTGAGGCCCGCCAGGGCCTCGGGCAGATCGTCCGTGCGCGGGGCGACGTAGGCGTGCGCGGCGAGCGCCCGGGCGAGGTCGGCCACCAGCCCTGGCCGGAACGGCGTGCCGGCGGCGGGCAGGGCCGGGGCCTCGTCGGCGAAGGCCGCGACGGGCACGGCGGTCAGGCCGCCGGACAGGGCGACGGCGCCGGCCCCGCGCAGGAGGGCGCGCCGGGTGTGATTCCGAGACGCCATCGTCCCCGGGTCATCGGCCGCGGGGACGGCGTGAAGAGAATCCTGGAACGGCGTCGTCATGGAACCTGTCGTCTCGGCGCGAAAGCGCAGGAAAGCGGGTGTGGCGTCGGCGACGGCTTTACCATGCGCCGGCCTGAACTGAAGGTTAAGTGTCACGGAACGCGCGATGCGCCGATCCCGTTCAACCGGCCGGCCGAGGCCGGGCATCTGGTCGAGGCGCGGCGCTTATGGCACATCGGAAGCGTCGACGGTCCTGGGTCGACGTCGCAACGGAGGCGTCCATTTCGTGTGCGTCGCCGCCGTGCCGATCACCCTGATCCTGTCGGGACGCCGCAGCGGCGCACCGGCTCCACACTGACGACGAGGACGGATCGACCCATGGGTGCAGCGACGACGACCACGACCGGGCGCAGTCTCACCGCCGTGGTGCTGGCCGCCGGCAAGGGCACGCGGATGCGCTCCGACCTGCCCAAAGTCCTCCACGCCGTGGCCGGGCGGACCATGCTCGGCCACGTGCTGGCCGCCGCCCGCGAGGCGGGGGCGACCCGCATCGCCGTGGTGGTCGAGCCGGGGCAGGCGGCCGTGGCCCGGGAGATCGAACGGGCGGCGCCGGGCGCCGCGGTGTTTCCGCAGGCCGAGCGCCTCGGCACGGCCCATGCGGTGCTGGCCGCCCGCGAGGCCCTGGAGGCGGGCGCCGACGACGTGATCGTGGCCTTCGGCGACACCCCCCTCGTCACCGGCGCCACCCTCGCCCGCCTGCGCGCCCCCCTGGCCGACGGCGCCGCCGTGGCGGTGCTGGCCTTCGATTCCCCGAACCCCACGGGCTACGGCCGCGTGCTGACGCAGGGCGGGCGCGTCGTCGCCATCCGCGAGGAGAAGGACGCCACCGCCCCCGAGCGGGCCGCCACCCTGTGCAATGCCGGCCTCATGGCCCTGTCGGGCGCCCACGCCCTCGATCTCCTCGGCCGCATCGGCAATGCCAACGCGGCGGGCGAATACTACCTGCCCGACGCCGTGGCCCTGGCCGTCGCGGACGGGCTCACGGTGGCCGTAGTGGCCGTGGACGAGGCCGAGGCCCAAGGGGTCAACGACCGGGTCCAGCTCGCCGTGGCCGAGGCCGAGATCCAGGGCCGCCTGCGCCGTGCCGCGCAGCTCGGAGGCGCCACCCTCGTCGCGCCAGAAACGGTTTTCCTGAGCTTCGACACGGTGTTGGGCCGGGACGTTCTGGTGGAACCTCACGTGGTGTTCGGGCCCGGCGTCAGCATCGGCGACGGCTGCACGGTCCACGCCTTCTCGCACCTCGAAGGCGCGGCCCTGGCGCCCGGTGTCCAGGTCGGCCCCTATGCCCGCCTGCGCCCCGGCGCGGTGCTGGAGACGGGGGCCAAGGTCGGCAATTTCGTCGAGGTCAAGAACGCGCGCCTCGGCGCCGGCGCCAAGGCCAACCATTTGAGCTACCTCGGCGACGCCGAGATCGGGGCGGGCGCCAATGTCGGGGCCGGCACCATCACCTGCAACTACGACGGGGTGAACAAGCACCGCACCATCATCGGGGCGGGCGCCTTCATCGGCTCGAACACCGCCCTCGTCGCCCCCGTGAGCGTCGGGGCCGGGGCCATCGTCGGGGCCGGCTCGGTGATTGCGTCCGATGTCGCGGACGATGCGCTCGCCGTGGCGCGGGCGCGCCAGCGCAACCTCGCCGGCTGGGCGCCGGGCAAGCGCGCGGCTCTGGCCGCCGAGAAGGCCGCGCGCCAAAAGCCGTAACCATCCGGGACGGCGGGTTCCTCGCCGCAAGCTTGCGTTGAGGGTTTGCCGGCCAACCCTCCGGTGGGAAGCGGGTGGCGCGCCTGTCCCGATCCGATACAAGCCGGGGCTCGGCCGAGGTTCGGCGGCCCGTTTGTGAGAGACACGACCCATGTGCGGAATCGTTGGCATCGTCGGACGGGACGCCGTGGCCGGGCAGCTCGTGGAAGCCCTGCGGCGGCTCGAGTATCGCGGCTACGATTCGGCCGGCATCGCCACCCTGACGAACGGGCGCCTCGAGCGGAGGCGGGCGGAGGGCAAGCTCGCCAACCTCGAGGCGCGCCTGCGCGACGAGCCCCTGGGCGGCGCCATCGGCATCGGCCACACCCGCTGGGCGACGCATGGGCGCCCCAACGAGACCAACGCCCACCCGCACGCCACGGCGCGGCTGGCCGTGGTCCACAACGGCATCATCGAGAATTTTCGCGAGTTGAAGGCCGAGCTGCAGGGCCTCGGCGTGCGCTTCGAGAGCGAGACCGACACCGAGGTGGTGGCCCAGCTCGTCAGCCACGCCATGGACGGGGGCCTCGGGCCCGTCGAGGCCGTGGCCGCCTGCCTGCCGCGCCTGCACGGCGCCTTCGCGCTGGGCATGGTCTTCGCCGGTTACGACGACCTGCTCATCGGCGCCCGCCACGGCGCGCCGCTGGCCATCGGCTTCGGCCAGATGGAGGCAGGGATCGGTGAGACCTACCTCGGCTCCGACGCCCTGGCCCTGGCGCCGTTCACGGAGGAGATCACCTACCTCGAAGAGGGCGACTGGGCGGTCCTCAGCCGCGCCGGCGCCGAGATCCGCGACATCGACGGGCATCCGGTCACCCGCCAGCGCCAGCGCATCGTGGCGCAGGCCTACCGGGTCGAGAAGGGCAACCACCGCCACTTCATGGGCAAGGAGATCCACGAGCAGCCGGAGGTCGTCGGCCGCACGCTGGCCCATTACGTCGACCTCGCCAACGGCCGCGTCGCCCTGCCGGCGGACCTG
>NZ_VRUZ01000124.1:0-10112 GCF_008039485.1 Methylobacterium sp. WL69
CCCCCGGACCGAAGGCCCCCGCCGCGGGCCTGCGTCCCTTCATCGATGCGCTGCGCCCCGATGCGCTGTCCCGGGGCGTCTCCGACGCAACCTTCGCGGCGGCCTTCACCGGTGTGACCACGGCCGATCCCGATGTCCTGGCGCGCACGAAGCGCCAGGGCGAGTTCGCCCGGCCGGTCTGGGAGTATCTCGTCGGCGCGGTCTCCCCCGGCCGCATCGCCCGGGGACAGGCGCAGGCGGCACGCCTCGCCACGACCCTCGCGGCCATCGAGGCGCGCTTCGGCGTGCCGCGCTGGATCGTCCTGGCGTTCTGGGGGGTCGAATCCGATTTCGGCGTCAGCGCCGGCACGGTGCCGACGATCCGGGCCCTCGCGACCCTGGCGCAGGCCGGTTTTCGCGGGTCCCTGTTCCGGGACGAACTCCTGGCGGCCCTGACGATCCTGGAACGCGGCGACATCGCACCATCCGGCATGAAGGGCTCATGGGCCGGGGCGATGGGACAGGTGCAGTTCCTGCCCTCGAGCTTCCTCGCCCATGCCGTCGATTTCGACGGGGACGGCCACCGCGACATCTGGGGGTCGCAGGCCGACGCCCTCGCCTCCATCGCGAGCTACCTCAAGACACTCGGGTGGAACCCCGCTTTGTCCTGGGGCTATGCCGTGACCCTGCCCCCGGACTTCGACCTGACCGCGTACCGGGCCGACCTGTCGGACTTCGCCCGCCGGGGCGTGCGGCGGACGGACGGGGCGCCCCTGCCCGCTTCGGGCAACGCGAGCCTGTTCCTGCCCGGGGGCCTCGGCGGGCCGGCCTTCCTCATCACCGACAATTTCGAGGTGGTCCGCGCCTACAACACGTCCGATTCCTACGCCCTCGCCGTCGGCCACCTCGCCGACCGCCTCGCCGGTGGACCGCCCCCGGCCGCCCCCTGGCCGAGCGCCGCCGAACGCCTCGACAAAACCGGCCTCCAGGCCCTGCAGACGGGTCTCGCCGGCCGCAGGCTCTATACCGGCGAGGCCGATGGCCGGGCCGGACCGAAGCTGCGGGAGGCTGTGCGCCGCTACCAGATCGAGCAGGGCCTGCCGGCGGACGGCTACGCGACCCCGGCCCTCCTGGCGCATCTCAAGGGACGGTCGTGAGGCGACGAGCGGCGGCCCTTAGACCCGCGCCCCGGCATGGACTAGGATGCGGACAGTCCGGCCCGTCCGGCCCTCGAACAAGGCTCTCCATGCGAGGCTCCCCATGATGGTGCCGACACCGCGCGCGGCCTGGTCCGTCCTCGCCGGCCTCGTCCTCGTCCTCGGCGCGGCGCCCCCCGCCGCGGCGCAGTGGGGTGATTCCTACGACGCCCCGCGGGGGGGATACGACGCCCCCCGGCGCCGGCCCCGGGAGTACTATGGCGACGACGGCAATGCCGGCGCCCGCCAGGCCGCCCGGCGCTACGCGCCCGCGCCGCAGGAGGCACCCCGTCAGTTCTACTGGCCGTGGGAGGACCGGCCGCAGCAGGCCCAGCCGGCGCCGACGCCGACCCTGCGGCCGACGCCCCGGCCGCGCACGCCGGCCTATGCCGACGATCCCCGCGCGGTCCGGCGCAAGCCGCGCCCGGCCCCCGTCGTCGCCCAGCCGAAACCCGTGGTTCCGAAGGCCGAGCCCACCACCCGAATCGCCGTCTTCGGCGATTCCCTGGCCGCCTCGCTCGGCGCCGGCCTCGGCGACGTGTTCGAGGAGAACACCACCGTCGGGGTGATCGACCGCTCGCGCGCCGACAGCGGCCTCGTGCGCAGGGACCTGGTCGATTGGCCCAAGGCCGCCGAGGACTACCTCAAGACCACCCCGAAGGTGGCCTACGCCCTGGTGATGGTCGGTGCCAACGACCGCCAGCCGATCCGGGACGGCGATCAGACCGTCGAGCCCCTGAGCGAGCGCTGGCGCCAGCTCTACGGCGAGCGCGTCGAGGCCCTGGTGAAGGTCTTCGTGGATCAGAAGATCCCCCTGGTCTGGGTCGGCGTGCCGCCCATGCGCAGCGAGTCCCTCACCAAGGATCTCGCCGAGATCAACGACATCGCCCGCGAGCGCGTCGCAAAGGCGGGCCAGACCTACGTCGATATCTGGCCGGGCTTCGTCGACGACCGCAACCGCTACGCCGCGACGGGGCCGGACCTCGACGGCCAGGAGGCGAAGCTCAGGGCCGGCGACGGCGTGCACTTCACCAAGGCCGGCGCGCGCAAGCTCGCGCATTTCGCCGATGTCGAGCTGAAGCGGATGATGGGGACGGGTTCGACGGCGGTGCCCCCGGCGGCGCCCGTGGCCACCGCCCCCGTGGACGGCGAGGCGCCGCGCCTCGACGACGCCGCCGCCATCGACCGCCAGATCACCGCCATGCTGCCGAGCCTGCCCGAGCCGCCCGGCATCCCGGCCCTGCCGGTCAAGCCGGCGGCCGGACCGGTGGTGCCCCTGGGGCGGGCCGAGATCGCCCCCGGCGGCGCGCTCATGAGCGGACGCCCCCGCGACGCCGATCCCTCGGGCAACGTCGAGCGGGCGCTTCTCAGGGGCGCCGCGCCCGTCACCCAGCCCGGCCGGGCCGACGATTTCCGCTGGCCGCCGGGCTGACCCCGGCGGCATCGATCACGGGGGTCCGGCGGACGCCCGTGATCGCTACCGCGGTAGGACGCTCGCGCCCATGAGCGCCTCGTCGATGGAACGGGCCGCCTGCCGGCCCTCGCGGATCGCCCAGACCACGAGGGACTGGCCCCGGCGCATGTCGCCGGCGACGTAGATCTTCTCGTTCGAGGTCCGGTAATCGACGGTGTTGGCGGTGACGTTGCCGCGCTTGTCCATGGTCACGCCGGATTCCTCCAGCAGGCCCTTGCGGACGGAGCCGGCGAAGCCGATGGCTAGGAAGACGAGGTCGGCCGGCAGCACGAACTCGCCGCCGGGGACGGGCTGGCGCTTCTCGTCGACGCGGGTGCAGACCACGCCCGTGAGCTTGCCCTTCTTGCCTTCGAGACGCAGGGTCGCCGCCTGGAACTCGCGCTCGGCGCCCTCGGCCTGGCTCGACGAGGTCCGCATCTTCGTCGGCCAGTACGGCCAGACCGAGAGCTTGTCCTCGCGCTCCGGCGGACGCGGGCGGATGTCGAGCTGGGTCACCGACAGGGCGCCCTGGCGGAACGAGGTGCCGACGCAGTCGGACGCCGTGTCGCCGCCGCCGATGACGACGACGTTCTTGGCCGTGGCGAGGATCGGCAGCTCGCCGTTGCCCGGCATCGGCTCGGCGCCGACCCGGCGGTTCGACTGGACCAGGAACGGCATGGCGTAGTGCACGCCGACGAGGTCCTGCCCCGGCAGCTGCGGGTTGCGCGGGTCCTCGGCACCGCCGGAAAACAGCACGGCGTCGTGCTCGGCGGTGAGTTCGTCCAGGGACTTCGTCACCCCGACATTGACGCCGTAGTGGAAGCGGACGCCCTCGGCCTCCATCTGCTTCACGCGCCGGTCGATGTGGCGCTTCTCCATCTTGAAGTCGGGGATGCCGTAGCGCAGCAGGCCGCCGGCCTTGGGCTCGCGCTCGAAGACGTGGACCTCGTGGCCGACGCGGGCGAGCTGCTGCGCCGCCGCCATGCCGGCCGGACCGGAGCCGATGACCGCCACCTTCTTGCCGGTGCGGTGCGACGCCGGCTCGGGCTTCACCCAGCCGTTGTTCCAGGCCCGATCCGCGATGGCCTGCTCGATGGTCTTGATGGCCACCGGCTGGTTCTCGAGGTTCAGCGTGCACGCCTCCTCGCACGGCGCGGGGCAGATCCGGCCGGTGAACTCGGGAAAATTGTTGGTGGAGTGCAGGTTGCGCGCCGCCTCCTCCCAGTCCGACTGGAACACGAGCTCGTTCCAGTCGGGGATCTGGTTGTGGACCGGGCAGCCGGTGTCGCCGTGGCAGAACGGGATGCCGCAATCCATGCAGCGCGCCGCCTGCTTCTTCAGGTCATGCTCGTCCAGCGGCAGCGTGAACTCGCGGAAATGCCGCACGCGGTCGGCCGCGAGCTGATACTTCTGCTCCTGCCGGTCGAATTCGAGAAAACCCGTGACCTTGCCCATGACCTTATGCCCCACTCACCCCAAGCGCTCCGCACGAAGCGGAGACCGATTCTTTTCCCGCGAGCGCGCTCGCTATGGTCTCGCCCGGTCTGGCTCCTGCCAGACGTAGGGCTCCGGCAACGAGTCCTCGATCACGGGCCACGTCTCATCAAGCGCTCCAAGGCTCGATAGGACGGCGAGGAGCGTCGCGGGTGCGGCAGGCCGACAAGGACGCTCGATCACGATCGTCATGCCTTCGCGCAACACCGGATCGCAACATTCCATCCGTTCGCGTGTCCTTGCGTCGCCACCTTCGTCAAATCCGCTCAGGATGTTCCGCCATCCATTCCTTCAATGCGGATTCGATCCTGATCTGCCAGTCGGCACCGCCCGCCCGAAACGGTTCGGTGATCTCCCGAGGGAGAATAACTTCCTCGGTCACCCCAAGCTGTTTGCCCCGTCGAACGAGGCGTTCTCCGATATGATGGTCTGCCTGTTCGAACCACTCACCGTCGAGTTCCGGCGCATCGTCCTGGTCCCACCCGATGTCGTCGGGTGCCAGCGGCTCATGGGAGTGAGCCACCGTAGCGCGCTTGCTCTCGCTCATTGGCTTCCCTCAAGCTGATGATACGCCGTGTCCCGTGCCGTTCCGTCCAGACCACGACGACCATTCGATCATCGAGGCATCCTACCGTGATGTAGCGCCGTTCCCCATACGGCGTCCTATCGTCAACTTTGGTGGCATGCGGTCCGAGGAAAACCTCGCCGCACCGGGCAAAATCGAGACCGCGTTCTGCCAGCGTCCGGTCGCGCTTTCCCGGATCAAACGTGATCCGCATCCGGGAAAGCGCGCGCTGGCAAAGGCGGAAACGCCTACTCCGCCGCCACCGGCATCCGCGCCATCTCCATCTCGCGCAGGGCGCGACGGTACTCCACCGGCATGACCTTGACGAACTTGGTGCGGTAGCCGGCCCAGTCCTCCAGGATCGCCTTGGCACGCGGGGAGCCCGTGTACTTCAGGTGATTGGTGATGAGCTGGGACAGGCGCTCCTCGTCGTGGCCCGACATGTCGGCGAGGATGTCGACGCGGCCCTTGGTCTCGAGGTCGCCGTCCTGGTGGAAGCGGCGCATGAGGTCGTCCTCCTCCTCGACGGGTTCGAGATCGACCATGGAGAGGTTGCAGCGGGCGGCGAACGAGCCGTCGGCGTCGAGGACGTAGGCGATGCCGCCGGACATGCCGGCCGCGAAGTTGCGCCCGGTCTCGCCGATGGAGACGACGACGCCGCCGGTCATGTACTCGCAGCCATGGTCGCCCATGCCCTCGACCACCGCGATGGCGCCGGAGTTGCGGACGGCGAAGCGCTCGCCGGCCGAGCCGCGGATGTAGCACTCGCCCGCGATGGCGCCGTACAGGACGGTGTTGCCGGCCATGATGGTGTGCGACGGCGGCGCCCGGAGGGCGTCGGACGGGCGGATGATGAGCTTGCCGCCCGACAGGCCCTTGCCGACGTAGTCGTTGGCGTGGCCCGTCAGGGTCACGGTGACGCCCGCCGCGAGCCAGGCGCCGAAGCTCTGGCCGGCGGTGCCCGACAGGTTCACCCGGATGGTGTCGTCGGGCAGACCCTCGTGGCCGTAGAGCTTGGCCACGGCGCCCGACAGCATGGCGCCGGCGGTGCGGTCGGAGTTCTTGATGACCTCGTCGACCACCACGGCCTCGCCGCCCTCCAGCGCCGCCCGGGCGCCGGCGATGAGGCGCCGGTCGAGCACGTCGTCGATGGGGTGCTTCTGCTTCTCCGTGTGCCGGATCGCCACGTGCGCCGGCACGTCGGGGCGGTGGAACAGCTTGGAGAAGTCGAGCCCCTTGGCCTTCCAGTGCGCGATCACCTCCAGGGTGTCGAGGAAGTCGGCCCGGCCGATGAGGTCCTCGAGCTTGGTGTAGCCCATGGCCGCCATCAGTTCGCGCAGCTCCTCGGCCACGAAGAAGAAGTAGTTGACGACGTGCTCGGGCGTGCCCTTGAAGCGCTTGCGCAGCACGGGGTCCTGCGTCGCCACGCCCACCGGACAGGTGTTGAGGTGGCACTTGCGCATCATGATGCAGCCGGCGGCGATGAGCGGCGCCGTGGAGAAGCCGAACTGGTCGGCCCCGAGCAGAGCCGCCACGAGGACGTCGCGGCCCGTGCGGATGCCGCCATCGGCCTGGAGCACGACGCGGCCGCGCAGGTGGCTGAGCACCAGGGTCTGCTGGGTCTCGGCGAGCCCGGTCTCCCACGGACCGCCCGCGTGCTTGATGGAGGTGAGCGGCGCCGCGCCGGTGCCGCCGTCGAAGCCCGAGATGGTGATGTGGTCGGCCCGCGCCTTGGCCACGCCCGTCGCCACGGTGCCGACGCCGACTTCGGAAACGAGCTTGACCGAGACGTCGGCCGCCGGGTTCACGTTCTTGAGGTCGAAGATGAGCTGGGCCAGATCCTCGATGGAGTAGATGTCGTGGTGCGGCGGCGGCGAGATCAGGCCGACGCCGGGCGTGGCGTAGCGGACCTTGGCGATCTTGGCGTCGACCTTGTGGCCGGGCAGCTGGCCGCCCTCGCCGGGCTTGGCGCCCTGCGAGACCTTGATCTGCATCATGTCGGCGTTGACGAGGTATTCCGTCGTCACGCCGAAGCGGCCCGACGCCACCTGCTTGATGGCCGAGCGGCGCGAACGCCCGTCGGCCATGGGCTTGAAGCGCTCGACTTCCTCGCCGCCCTCGCCCGAATTCGAGCGGCCGCCGAACGAGTTGACGGCGATGGCCAGGGTCTCGTGCGCCTCCTTCGAGATGGAGCCGTACGACATGGCGCCCGTGGCGAAGCGCTTGACGATGTCGACGGCCGGCTCGACGGCGTCGATGGCGACGGGCGCGCGGCCGAGTTCGGCCGCCTGCTTGATCCGGAACAGGCCGCGGATGGTCTTGAGGTGGCTCTCCTGCTCGTTCACGAGACGGGCGTATTCACGGTAGCGCTCGGGCAGGCCGAGCCGCACGGCGTGCTGGAGCGTCGCCACGGAATCCGGCGTCCAGGTGTGGCTCTCACCGCGCAGGCGGTAGGCGTACTCGCCGCCGACGTCGAGGGCCGTGCGGTAGACCGGCGCGTCGCCGAACGCATCCGTGTGCCGGCGCGCCGTCTCCTCGGCGACCTCGGCCATGCCGATGCCCTCGATGGTGGTGGCGGTGCCGAAGAAGTCCCGCGCGACGAAGGCCGAGTTCAGCCCGATGGCGTCGAAGATCTGCGCGCCGCAATAGGACTGGTAGGTCGAGATGCCCATCTTGGACATGACCTTGAGCAGGCCCTTATCGATGGACTTGATGTAGCGGTAGACGATCTCGTCGGGGGTCAGGTCCGGCGGGAACTCGTCCTTCATCGCGATCAGCGTCTCGAAGGCGAGGTAGGGGTTGATGGCCTCGGCGCCGTAGCCGGCCAGACACGCGAAGTGATGGACCTCGCGCGGCTCGCCCGATTCGACCACGAGACCCACGGAGGTGCGAAGCCCCTTGCGGATGAGGTAGTTGTGGACGGCGGCCGTGGCGAGCAGGGCCGGGATCGCGATGCGATCCGGACCGACGCCGCGATCCGACAGGATGATGATGTTGTAGCCGCCGCGCACGGCGACCTCGGCCCGGTCGCACAGGCGGTCGACGGCGCCCTCCATGGCGGCCGCCCCGGTCTCGGCCGGGAAGGTCATGTCGAGGGTCTTGGTGTCGAAGCGGTCCTCGAAGTGGGAGATCGAGCGGATCTTCTCGAGGTCGCCGTTGGTGAGGATCGGCTGGCGAACCTCGAGGCGCTTCTTGCGGGAAGCCCCCTCCATGTCGAGCAGGTTCGGGCGCGGGCCGATGAACGAGACGAGGCTCATGACGGCCTCCTCGCGGATCGGATCGATGGGCGGGTTGGTGACCTGCGCGAAGTTCTGCTTGAAGTAGGAGTAGAGCGACTTCGGCTTGTCCGAGAGGGCCGAGAGCGGGGTGTCGGTGCCCATGGAGCCCACCGCCTCCTGGCCGGTCACGGCCATGGGCGCCATGAGCAGCTTGAGGTCTTCCTGGCTGTAGCCGAAGGCCTGCTGGCGATCGAGGAGCGACACGTCCGAGCGCGAGGCGCGCGGGATGACGGGCTTCAGGTCCTCCAGCACGATCTGGGTGTTCTTGACCCATTCGGCGTAGGGGTGCGCGGCCGCGAGCTCGCTCTTGATCTCCTCGTCGGAGACGATGCGGCCCTTCTCCAGGTCGATGAGCAGCATCCGGCCCGGCTGCAGGCGCCAGGACTCGACGATCTTCTCGTCGGGGATCGGCAGCACGCCCATCTCGGAGGCGAGCACCACGAGGCCGTCGTCGGTGACGAGGTAGCGCGCGGGACGCAGGCCGTTGCGGTCGAGGGTCGCGCCGATCTGGCGGCCGTCGGTGAAGCACACGGCCGCCGGGCCGTCCCACGGCTCCATCAGGGCGGCGTGGTACTCGTAGAACGCCTTGCGCTCCTCGTTCATGAGCGGATTGCCCGCCCAGGCCTCGGGGATGAGCATCATCATGGCGTGGGCGAGCGAGTAGCCGCCCTGCACGAGGAATTCGAGGGCGTTGTCGAAGCAGGCGGTGTCGGACTGACCCTCGTAGGAGATCGGCCACAGCTTCGAGATGTCGTTGCCGAACAGCTCGGAATCGACGCTGGCCTGGCGCGCGGCCATCCAGTTGACGTTGCCCCGCAGGGTGTTGATCTCGCCGTTATGCGCGACCATCCGGTAGGGGTGCGACAGGCGCCAGGTCGGGAAGGTGTTGGTGGCGAAGCGCTGGTGCACGAGGGCGAGGCCCGAGACGTAACGCTCGTCCAGCAGGTCGCGATAGTAGTCGCCGAGCTGGGTGACCAGCACCATGCCCTTGTAGACGATGGTCCGGGTGGAGAGCGAGACGGGATAGTAGATGTCCGCGCGCGGGTCCTTGAGGCCGTAGACCTTGTTGGAGATCACCTTGCGCACGGTGAAGAGGCGGCGCTCGAAGGCGTCCTCGTCGGCGATGGAGGCCGGGCGGCCGATGAACAGCTGGCGGTGGTGGGGCTCGGTCTCCTTGACCATCACGCCCAGATCGCTCGGGTCCACGGGCACGTCGCGCCAGCCGAGCAGCGGCAGGCCCTCGTCGACCAGGGCCTTCTCGACGATCTCCTCGATGAGCCGGCGGGCCTCCGCGTCCTTCGGCATGAAGAACTGGCCGATGCCGTAATGGCCCGGCTCCGGCAGGGTGATGCCGAGTCCCTCGCACTCCGCCTGGAAGAAGGCGTGCGGGATCTGGGTGAGGATGCCGCAGCCGTCTCCCATCTTCGGATCGGCCCCGACGGCGCCGCGATGGTCGAGGTTCTTCAGGATCTGCAAGCCCTGCGCGACGATGGCGTGGGTCCGGCGATCGTGCATGTCGGCGACGAAGCCGACGCCGCAGGCGTCGCCCTCGCGGGCCGGATCGTACAGCCCCTGCGCCTTCGGCAGGGCGTGATCGCGCACGATCAGCGGCGCATCGCCGTCACGGGTGGCGGGAATCGACGCCTGAAGCGCCCCGAACTCAGCAGATGCGACCACGCTCACCATCCCTCGCCTCCGACGTGCTCGCTCGCGAGCATGTTTCGTGCCCGAGCGCCCAGCGGCCCTCGGGTGCATCTCTCGACAGCGTCGGCTCTCGGCGGGTTTTGTCGTCAGCGGGACTTCGGTGAGGAAGCGCCCGCGACCCGCGGGCGCGACGCCGGCCTGGTCTCAAGCCGTGCGGGCCCGAATCGCCACGGTGGCGATCGTCTTGGAATCTCGTTTGTTCGCCGGAAACGTCACCCGCGGAGATCCTCGGCCAACCGGACAGGCACCCTGCCGGAAATGGGACAGTCTTACTGTCCTAACGATGGAAAATGACAGATTTTAAACGCTCCAGCAAGAGCCGTTCCGCGTCAGCGGCCGCCTTTCGCGCGCGCAGGAACGCCTGCGGGCGCGCATCGTTGCCGCAGGGCCATCGAAGTGCCGAAACGGTTCGACAGAGTCCCGCCCCGAAGACCTCGCAATCC